>NZ_JBHTZA010000007.1:174372-229507 GCF_042790555.1 Arthrobacter sp. NPDC056727
TTTTTATCCAACTCGCGTTAGGCGCTGTTATTTATCCGACCGGCCAACAGCGGGTACACCCCCCCGTCCTCACCTGCTCCCGGCCCCCGCGGGTCGGCTCCCCCGGGCACCCCCCTCGGCGGGGGCTTTGTCGTTGCCTCAGTCCTTGCGAACGCTGTAGGTGCTCACGACGTTGCCTTTGCTGGTCCGGTACTGGTCCTTCAGCACCAGCCTGGTCAGCGGGTCGCCGTCCTCGAAGAGCCGCCGCCCGCTGCCGGCCACCACAGGGTGGGTCATGAGTGTCAGCTCATCCAGAAGCCCGCCGAACAGCAGCTGCCGCGTTACCGAGATGCTGCCGCATACAGCGATCTCGCCGCCGTCGCGGGTCTTGAGGCCGGCGATGAACTCCTCCAGCGGTCCCTCGATCAGACGCGAGTTCTCCCATTCCAGGGGCTCCGACAGGGTTCGTGATGCGACGAACTTTTCCACCGGGTTGATGAAGGCCGCGAAGTCCTCGTCCCGGGAGGCGTTGGGCCAGTACCCCGCCCACTCCTGATAGCTGACCCGGCCCAGGACCACCGTGTCCACGGTGTTGATCATCCTGGTCAGACCCTTGCCCAGGTCCTCATCGAAGCTGTCGAACTGAAACTTGAACGGGTCCTGCACCACGCCGTCCACGGAGTGGAACAGTCCGGCAGTAACTTTGCGCATGCGTGCCTCCAATATCCGGTTGTCAGGCCTTACGGTATTTCGCGGCAGCGGCCCTGTGAAGACTCTGGCGCCCGGCTTCTTCTGACGTCCGCGGGCTACCGGCTGTCCAGGACTGTGGTTGCGTAGCGGTAGCCCAGGCTGATCAGCCCGGCCAGTACGGCTTCATCGACGTCGGCCAGCCTGGTGACGTAGAGGCACCCGGCCCCGGTCTTGTGCTTGCCGAGCCGTCCCAGCAGCGCGGCCGACTCCGGCGCGTTCGTCAGGCCGTACAGCGAGAGGCTGGCCTTGCGGGGAGAGAACCCCACGGCTGCGGTGTCCCCTTCCCGCCCGGTGGCGTACCTGTAGTGCACCCTGCCGAAGCCAACGATGGTGGGACCCCACATCTCCGGCTCCTGTCCTGTCAGCTCCGCCATGAGGACGCGCAGGCGCCGGCCGTCCTGCCGCCGGACCGGGTGGTCCACCGCCGCGATGAAGTCGTCCGCCGAAGCGCCTGTCACCTGGGTCTTGTTTTCCGCCATGGAAGGCATGCTACCGGCCGGGGCCGCGACACCCGGGGTCACAGGGACCGGGGCGGCAGCCCGGCCCGCAGCCCGCCGCCGGAATAAATACTGGTACGCTCAGGTTCAGCAGATAGATGCAAATGCATGTAGAGCCGCAATCAGAGGAGACCATCATGGAGACCCGCCGCATAACCGTCCTGTCCGCCGGCCTGGGGGTCCCGTCGTCGACCCGGCTTCTGGCCGACCAGCTGGCTGTCGCGGCCGCACAGAAATTGACTGCCGCCGGCTACGAGGTGGTCACCGATGTCGTGGAGCTCCGGGAACTGGCCGTGGACATCGCCAACAACTTCGTGACGGGGTTTGCCCCGCCCCGGCTGGCCGAGGTGATTGCCGGCGTGGAAGCCTCGGACGGGATCATCGCCGTCTCCCCCGTGTTCAGTGCCTCCTACAGCGGCCTGTTCAAGTCCTTCATTGACGTCCTCGACCCCAAGTCCCTGGACGGCAAGGCAGCCCTCCTGGGCGCCACCGGCGGAACGGACCGCCACCAGATGGTCCTCGACCACGCCATGCGCCCGCTGTTCAGCTACCTGCGCACGCGCACCACGTCCACGGCCGTCTTCGCCGGCCCCCAGGACTGGGGAAACACGGACGACGGCGGGACTCCCCTTTCGCTGCGGATCGAACGGGCCGCGTCGGAGTTCAGCCACCTCCTGGCAGGGGACCAGCCGGGCCGCAAGCCGGCTCCCCTGGAGTCATTGCCCTTCGAGCAGCTGCTGGCCGGCATCTCTGGCGGACAGTAAGCCGAACTAATCCCGGCTTCTGCTCGTTGTGCCGGGCATGAAATGTCCCATTGATTCTTTAGACCTGGTCATGAGCGAACGCAGCGGGGTGGAAATCGACTACTGCCCGCAATGCCGGGGTGTGTGGCTGGACCGCGGCGAGCTGGACAAGATCATCGACCGGGTCAACTCCGGGGCGCCCGCGGCGCCTCCCGCGCCGATGCCCCCGGCAGCACCCGCGCCCGGCATGGCACCGCCGCCGCTGTACCGTGAACCGCGGCGTGACTTCGAACCGCGCCGTGACCAGCCGCGCTACGACGACCGAAGCTATGGCAAGGGCTATGACCGGGACTACGACCGCCGCCGCCACAAGAAGAAAGAGGGCTGGCTGGGGGATCTGTTCGACTTCTAGCGGACGGCGGACGGCGAGGCGCTTGTCGGTCGGCCCCCTTGTCAGGCGTCCAGTTGTCAGTCGTCCAGCAGGGCGATGAATTCGCGGGCCTGCTTCATGGTGATGTCCGAGTGCCGGGTCAGCGCGGTGGCAGCTGCTTCGACATTGCCGCTCCTGGCGAGGGTGCGGATGCGGCCGTAGATCTCGTCATTGAGCATGTTGCTGCTGACCTCCCGGGTGACGTCGCCCTTGCTGGCAATGGCCCGGTACCGGTACGGGAACCGCTGCGGCGGCTCCTCGTCGTCCTCGGGCTGGCTGGGTTCCTGGGCCGGAGGGCGGAAAGGCTGGGGATGGGCCGCCAGCGCGGCCACCGCGTCCCGCGACGCGCGCAGGCCCAGCCCTGATACCTCGTAGTACAGCTTGATCGCCGCCATGGCCTGGCCCTGGGCAATGAGCGAGTACAGCCTCCGGTGTTCATCCTCGGACAGCTTGGCTGCGGCTTCCCTTGCGAGCTCTGCCGACTCTGCCGGCGGTTGGGAGGGCTCCTTAACAGTGCGCCGGCGCCGGCTCCACGCGCGCGCCGCGAGGGCCACGGCGACGGCAACGGCGATAAGGATCAGGAAGGGGATCAGGAGCGATTCCATGGTTACAGCCGATCTACAAATTGCTTGGCGGTCAAAAGGTCGGAATGGGTGGCCTGGCGCAGGAGCCTGACGGCCTGGAGCTTCTGACCGTTGCGCACCAATGCCTGCAGCTGCAGGGCCAGCTGCGGGTTCAACGTGGTTCCGGTCAGAACCGCCGCAAGGTCGGAGCGCTGTGAATTATCAGGATGGCGGCCGGGATCGCGACCCGGTTGGCCCGGTTGGCCGATGCCTGGCGGCCCGTGCTGCCGGATCTGCTGCCGGTTCTGGCTCGGCAGGGCCGCCGCCTCAATGCGTGCGCGGGCGGCCATGGCAGCCTGGACCTGGGCTGCGTAGTGGGCTTGGGAGCGCCGTGCCAGATCCTGCTGGTAGCGGTCAGCGTCGGACATTCCTCCGTCGCGCGGCTTCAGTGCCGTGGCGAAAGCCCAGAGGGCTGCGGCGAGGACAAGGGCAGGAACCAAAACCGTCAGAACGTCGCCCATACCTAGAGCTTAACGCCAGATCAGCGTTATCCACAGCATATGCCCGGCTACGCATGATAGGGCCCCGCGGTGGACCCTTGGCCGCGGTTGACGGAACGGAGTCGACCGGAAGGCATGCACGCTGCGGAAGATACGGACATATGCCGGTGAGCTGTATCACAAAGCGGGAATCCAGGGGCCAAAAACCCGCCCCAACGGTGGAATTACCGGCCGGTATCCCCAGCCGGCAGTTAAGGCTGTGGATGAAGGTTGGCGCGGAAATTTAATTTGTCCACAGCGAAATTCCGGTGTTTCCGCAGGTCAGAGGCCATATATGCCTCGAAGAAAATTTCTATCCACAGCTTCGCCCACAGGCTGTGCACAAGCAGCAGTATCTTGTGCACACGTTATCCACAGAGGTGCGGATCTGCCGGCTTTGTGAGTGGGCACCCGGGCGCTAACGTAGCGTCAGACACCCCATCCGGGTGCGTTTTCCCTTACGGCCTGAAGGCCGGAGCCTGCGGACAGCTGGACTCCGGGAGATTCGTGCTGCCCTGTGGAAAACCTGTGGATGAGGCGTCGCCCGGGTTCAACGGCCAGGACCAAAAAATGTCAGCGCCTGCTGATTTAGTTGCACTGGCGCGCGCGGCAGATTCAGCCGCGCGGCACCCACGGCACACAGCACACGCGCCGCAGTCCTCCTCCAGGGACTGCGGACACAATGGAGGACGGCAGCTTTGTCAGTTACGCACCTGGACTCAATCGAAGGTACCCGCGAATCCGAGAACAGCCGTAAGCCTCCGCAGGATATTCCCGCTGAGCAGTCCGTCCTGGGCGGCATGATGCTCTCCAAGGACGCGATTGCGGACGTGGTGGAAATCCTGCGCGGGCAGGACTTCTACCGCCCGGCCCACGAGACCATCTACGAGGCCGTCATCGACCTCTACGGCCGCGGAGAACCCGCGGACGCCGTCACCGTATCCGATGAGCTGACCAAGCGCGGCGAGATCAATCGGATCGGCGGTCCGGCATACCTGCACGAGCTCATCCAGACGGTGCCCACGGCTGCGAACGCTGGCTACTACGCCGAGATCGTGGCCGAGCGTGCCGTGCTCCGGCGGCTGGTCAATGCCGGCACCAAGATCGTGCAGCTCGGCTACGGCCAGGACGGCGAAGTGGAGGACCTGGTCAACCAGGCCCAGGCGGAGGTCTACGCCGTCGCCGAACGCCGCACTGCCGAGGACTACGTCGTCCTGAAGGACGTCATGGAGTCCACAGTTGATGAGATCGAGGCCTCCGGCCACCGTGGCGAGGGCATGGTGGGCGTTCCCACCGGTTTCTATGAGCTGGACGAACTGACCCACGGGCTGCACCCGGGCCAGATGATCGTCATTGCCGCCCGCCCTGCTGTGGGTAAGTCCACCTTCGCGCTGGACTTTGCCCGCTCGGCCGCCATCAAGAACAACCTCAGCACCGTCATGTTCTCCCTGGAAATGGGGCGCAACGAGATCGCCATGCGTCTGCTCTCGGCCGAGGCCACCATCGGCCTGCAGGATCTGCGCAAGGGCACCATCAAGGATGAGCAGTGGTCCAAGATCGCCACCACCATGGGACGCATGAATGACGCCCCGCTCTTCATCGATGACAGTCCCAACATGTCCCTCATGGAGATCCGGGCCAAGTGCCGCCGCCTCAAGCAGCAGCATGACCTCAAGCTCGTGATCCTTGACTACCTGCAGCTCATGAGCTCAGGCAAAAAGGTGGAGTCCCGCCAGCAGGAAGTCTCCGAGTTCTCGCGTGCGCTGAAGCTGCTCGCCAAGGAGCTCCAGGTTCCCGTCATCGCTCTGTCGCAGCTGAACCGTGGTTCTGAGCAGCGCCAGGACAAGCGGCCCATGGTCTCCGACCTCCGTGAGTCCGGGTCCATCGAGCAGGACGCAGACATGGTGATCCTGCTGCACCGCGAGGACGTGTACGACAAGGAATCCCCGCGCGCCGGTGAGGCGGACATCCTCGTGGCGAAGCACCGTAACGGCCCCACCAAGGACATCGTCGTTGCCTTCCAGGGGCACTACTCGCGGTTCGCCAACATGGCGGGGGATGCCGGAGGCGGCGGCGGCTTCTAAGCTGCGCCAGTCCCGGACGGCAGCAGGTGGTTGGGCAGCCTGTTGCCCGGGGCGGCTGCCCTGATTTCCAGGAGGTCCCGGGCGTGGGCGTGCAGACGCCTGTCCTCCTCGGACACCGGCGTCCACGGCGGGATGGGAACAGAAGTGCCCTCGGCGTCGCGGGCGACCATCACCGTGAGGCAATACGTGGTCAGGTTCAGCTCCCGGCCCTTGGGGTCGCCGGAGCGGACGTGTACGGCAATGTGCATGCCCTTGGTGCCCGTGTAGACCAGGCGGGCTTCAACCTCCACCACGTGGCCGATCAGCAGCGGCCGGTAGAAGCGCACTCCGCCGGAGAAGACAGCCACGGTATCCCGGCCGCAGTAGCGCGAGGCGCACACATACGCGGCCTCGTCGATCCATTTCATGACGATGCCCCCGTGGACTTTACCGCCCCAGTTCACGTCGGTGGGCGCCGCCATGAACCGGAGGACGACGCGCTCGGCGGTTCCGGCGTCGGTATATTCCTGGGCGCTCATGGCTTCGACGATCTGCTCGCGGATCCTGATCCGCGCCAGGGCGTGGTCCCGCTGTTCCAGTTGCTCCGGCGTCGCGGGTTCGAACTGCGTGACCGGGACGGGTTTTCCATCCTCGCCGACAGCCACGAAGATCACCATGCACTGGCTGCGCATGGTGGCCGGGCCTCCCTTGGGGTCCCCGGAGGAAACCACTGTCCGGATATGCATTGAGGAGCGGCCCGTGTAGACGATGGTGGCCGTGACCTCCACCATGTCGCCGCTGTTGACCGGATCTGCGAAGTGGATGTTCCCCACATAGGCGGTGACGCAGTAGGACTTGGCCCAACCGACGGCGGCCGCATAGGCCGCCTTGTCCACCCACTCCAGCACGGTACCGGCGTCAACGGATCCGCTGTGGCCCACGTCCATGGGGGCGGCAAGGAAGCGGAGGGTTACAGAATTGGCGGCAGTCTCGCTCATGCCCGCAGTTTACTGAGCGCAGTCCTTCGGGCCGATCCGGGCCTTCACAAACACGTTCATAGGCGCCATAACGCCGGCGGCGCGGGCACCCTTCGTCCATTAGGGGGCGGGAGTGGCAATCGCGCTAACGATAATGATTATCATTAGTTACATGTTTACGAGACCATTCACACCTCCTGTCCCGATCACCGCCCGCCGGCGCGGCCGCTCAATGGATCCAAGGGCCAAGCCGTTCGTAAGGCCAGTCGCGGCGCCGTTGGCTGCGGCCTGTGGTGCCGCCCTGTTGCTGTCAGGCTGCGCCGCCGGTCCCGGGCAGAGTGCGGCCGGGAGTTCCAGCACGTCCCGGGAGGCCGAAGCCGCCGAGGCCAGGGAGCTCCGCGCCCCGAAGACCCGCCTGGTCTACACCTACGCCGGCGGTGTGGGAGTGCTCGACGCCGCAACCCTGGAACCGGAGGGGGACATTGCGCTGGACGGGTACAAGCGCATTAGCCCGGCCGGGGACGCCCGCCATGTCCTGGTGGCGGCGGGCGATTCGTTCAAGGTCCTCGATGCCGGCGTTTGGACCGAGCGGCACGGCGACCATGGCCATTCATATGCCGGCCGGCCTGCGCTGACGGATCACGCATTCGAAGCCAGCAAGCCCGGCCATGTGGTGAGGCATGCCGGGAGGACTGTCCTGTTCAGTGACGGGTCAGGCAAGGTGGAGACATTTGAGTCAGCGGCCCTCGGCGGGCTGGCGGACGGCGGCCTTCCGGAAACGGCCACCTACACCGCACCCAGGGCCCACCATGGCGTGGCCCTGGAACTGGAGGACGGCAAACTGCTGGTGACCGCCGGCGACGAGAAGGCCCGCAACAACGTGGTCCTCCTGGCTCCGGCCGCGGCTCCGGCCGCCTCTTCCGGGGCGCCGGGTTCCGGCGGCGGGGGCCAAAACCGCCGGGAGATCCTGCGGAGCCAGGACTGCCCCGGGGTCCACGGCGAGGCGGTGGCCGGGGAGAACACTGTCATCTTCGGATGTGAGGACGGGATGCTGGTCTTCAAGGACGGCGAATTCGCCAAAATCCCCAGTCCTGACGCCTACGGCCGGATGGGCAACCAGGCCGGATCCCCGGCGTCGCCCGTGGTGCTGGGGGACTACAAGGTGGACCGGGATGCGGCCCTGGAGCGGCCCACTCGGATCTCGCTGGTAAACACCGGCACCAACTCCCTGAAGCTGGTGGAACTCGGGACCAGCTATTCCTTCCGGTCGCTGGGGCGGGGGCCTGCCGGTGAGGCGCTGGTGCTCGGCACGGACGGCGCCCTGCATGTCCTCAACCCCCTGACGGGCGCGACCGTGTCCACGATTCCCGTCGTGCAGGCCTGGCGGGAGCCCGAAGCCTGGCAGGACCCCCGGCCAACCCTGTACGTCCAGGGCAGCACCGCCTACGTGTCCGAACCGGCGGCGCGGAAGCTCCACGCCGTGGACCTGAAGGCGGGCAAGGTGGTCCGCACGGCAACCCTGCCTCACACACCCGATGAACTGACCGGCGTCACCGGCTGAGCAAGCCCAACTAGCAGGCCGCCAACTCAACGGAAGAAAAACAAATGACGGCGGATGCCCGCCGGACGCCAAGCGCCGGGCGGGCATCCGCCGTCGTAATTTACACGCAGGCAGTCCCGTGAGACTTACGCGAGGACCTTGAGCTTGGAGTTGCCGCGGCCGAACAGGGCGGCGTCCGCCGAGATGCGGCCGGCGCCGGCCAGGGTGATGGCTGCTGCCCCGGCTGCCAGCAGGAGGACCAGCTCGTACCCGCCGTTACCGACGAAGACCCCGGCCGAGGCGTGGACCAGGAAGAAGGCGCCGAGCATGTCCAGCGCGAGCAGGGCGGCGAAGACGCGGGTCAGCACGCCGAGGATGAGGGCGATTCCGCCAGCAAGTTCCAGCGTGGCGACCACCGGGGCGGCGAGCTCGGCGGCCGGAACCCCCATCTTGGTGAAGGCTGCCTGCGTGCCGGCGATTGTGAACTCGTTGAACTTCTGCCAGCCATGAGCGGCGAAGAGGAATCCCGCGATCACCCGCAGGATGGTCAGGGCTGTGGTGGTAAGGGTGGACTGGTTCATGGAGATTCTCACCGTTCAGGTCGATTGGGGGTTGTCTCTTGTGGGCACGCGGTCCGGAGCGTGCCGGATAAAGCTTCCTCATCCACTGTCCCGAAGTTTTGTTGAAGTGTCAACTAATGTGTCGCGGTTCTCTTTCCCGCTCCGGCCGTTGCCGGCGGGACGCTAGGCTGAATCCGTGCCCCAATCGCCTTCCGCCGTCTCCCTCCCAAAGCCCGACAGTCACGGCCGTGAAATCCTCCGGCTCGCAGTTCCGGCCTTTGGTGCGCTGATCGCCGAGCCGCTCTTCCTGCTCGCCGACTCGGCCATTGTGGGGCACCTCGGCGTTGCCCAGCTGGCCGGCGTCGGGCTGGCCTCGGCGGTGCTGCATACCGCCGTGGGGCTAATGGTATTCCTTGCCTACTCCACCACCCCCGCCGTGGCGCGGGCGGTGGGGGACGGGCAGCTGGGCAGGGCACTGGCCGCCGGTCGCGACGGCGTCTGGCTGGCCCTGCTGCTGGGGACCGCGCTGGCGCTGGCAGGGTTCCTCGCGGCCGAGCCGCTGATCGGGCTCATGGGACCGGGACCCGAGGTGCGCGCCTTCGCCGTCGACTACCTGCGCTGGTCCATGCCCGGGCTGGTCGCCATGCTGCTGATCTTCGCCGGCACGGGCGTGCTGAGGGGGCTGCAGGACACCCGGACGCCACTGGTGGTGGCCACCGCGGGATTCTCGCTGAACATCGTGCTGAACCTGCTGCTGGTTTACGGGTTCGGGCTGTCTGTTGTCGGGTCTGCGGTGGGAACCAGCATCGCGCAGTGGGCCATGGCCGCGGTGTATCTGGTGATGGTGCAGCGCAATGCCCGTCATCACGGCGTCAGCCTGCTGCCCGACTGGCACGGGATCCACGCCATGACCAAGGTGGGCTCCTGGCTCATGCTGCGGACCCTCAGCCTGCGCATCGCCATCATGGCCACGGTGCTCGTGGTCACGGCCCAGGGTGCCGTGAACCTTGCCGCCCACCAGCTGGCCATGACGGTCTTCACCTTCCTGGCCTTTGCGCTGGACGCCCTGGCTATTGCTGCGCAGGCTCTGATCGGGAAGGAGCTCGGTGCCTCCAATGCAGGCAAGGCACGGGTCCTGACCCGGACCATGATCCGCTGGGGCACCGGTTTCGGTGTGGCCACCGGCGTGCTGCTCGCCGTGGCGGCCCCATTCACGGGGGCCCTCTTCACGTCCGACGCCGGCGTCCAGTCAGTGCTGACGGCGGCACTGTGGGTGCTGGCCGCAGGCCAGCCCCTGGCCGGGTACGTGTTCGTCCTGGACGGCGTGCTGATCGGCGCCGGCGACGCGAAGTATCTGGCGATTGCCGGCGTCGTAAATCTGGCGGTGTACCTTCCGCTGTTGCTGGCGGTGCCGCTGGCCGGGGCCGACGGCGCGGCGGCGCTGGTTTGGGTGTGGGCGGCCTTTTCGCTGGGCTACATGTGCGCCCGGGCCGTGACGCTGGGCCTGCGGGCCAGGACGGACCGCTGGATGGTGCTCGGCTCATAGCCGCGCGTTCCCGCTTGCCCGGCCGGGGGATTCGCCGGCACAGGTGTGCACACTAAACTGGAGCCGTGACTTCCCCCGTGAACCCTGCTGAATCCGACGCGCCTTCCCCCTCGGCGGAGCTGTGGAAACCCGCCCTGCTGCGGGCTGCCGCCGCGCTGGTGTTCGGTGCCGTGACCGTGTTCTGGGCGGCTCCATCCGTGGTCGGTATGTCACTGGCCGGCGGCGCGTATCTGCTGGCCACCGGCCTGATCCTGCTGTGGGGCATTCCCCTGACCGGCTTCCTGCGGGACTCGCCGGCAGGACGCATTATGTCCGCCGCGGGGGCTGCCCTGACCGGCGCCGGAGTGGCCCTGCTGTTCCTGCAGGGCAGCCTGGTGTTCGCGGTGCTTGCCGCCCTGGGCCTGGCCGTGGCCGCGGTGGCCGAGCTGTACCTGGGCATCCGGTTCCGCGGGCGGCATGTCCTGGCCCGCGACTGGCTGGCCTCCGGAGTCGTCGGGCTGGGGACGGCGGGCACCCTGCCGTTCTTTGTTGCGCTCGGCCCGCATGCGCTGCTGGGGGTTGCCGGCGGCGGGGCGATCATTTCGGGAGTGCTCTGGGTCCTGGCCGGCCTCTCACTCCGGCACGATGCGCGGGCGGCTGCGTCAAAGGCCGTAAACTAGTACCAGGGGTTCTACTCGTTGTAGAACAAACGGGGCCCTTCAGGAACAGCACACAGCACAGCGGACAGGCCGCATCGCGCCGCCCGCACGGGAGGAATCACCTTGGCACACCAGAAACCAGGAGAACCGCGCAATCTGCGGACCTCGGTGAAGGGACCCCTGATGTTCTCCGCCTTTTGGGCTGTGGTGGCGTTCTTCGCAGTGCTGATCTTCGCCTCCGGCGGCAGCGCCCGGTCGCCGCGGTTCGACCTTGCCTTCACCGGCGCCGGCATCGCCTTCATCGTTACCCTCGTCATCGCCGCGATGCTGTCCATGAGCTACAAGGACAACGCCGCCCACCTGGGCAAGGGCTCCGGCGTGAACCTGAGCTCGGCCCGCAAGCCCTCGCAGGGTCACGGGGGCCACGGCAGTCCGGGAACCCAGAGCCGCCCTGACGCTCCGGGTGCTCCCGGCACGACGGACGCCGGTGATTCCGGGCCCGACGGCGGAAACTCCTAACGCCCGCCCCTACTCTCCGCTCGCGCGGCGGGCCCGGTAAGCGGCCACATGGGCCCGGTTGGCGCAGTTTCCGGTGTCGCAGTACCTCTTGGACCGGTTGCGGCTGAGGTCCAGTACGGCCGCGTCGCAGTCTTCGGCCGCGCACACCAGCATGCGGTCCATTTCCTTGCTGCGGATCACGTCCACCAGTGCCATCGCGGCCTCGGTGCCCATCCGGTCCGCCAGGGGTGCATCGCGGGTGGTGGCGTGAAGATGCCAGTCCCACTGGTCGTGCTTGAGCAGTTGGGGCAGTGCGTGGGCCTCCCTCAGGAGCCGGTTCACGCCGGCTACGGCAGTGTCCTCATCGGCCGTCCACAGCCTGGCCAGTTCGGTGCGCAGCGCATGGACGCTTGCCAGCTCGGCAGCATCGTGCGCGCGGAAACCGCTGAATCCCTCCTGCTGCAGGAACTCATCCAGGTCCTTTACCGTCGGCAGGTTCTCCTCGCCGTTGGCAGCCGAATTGATGAGGTTCACCACAAAGCGCAGTGAGAGCTCCGTGTCAGGGGCAAAGACCATCTTGACTCCTTACAGTGCGGGGGCGTAGTGTCAGGACCAATACCCCACTTTACTCCTGACGGGAGGCATCCGTGCCCGTATCGAACAGCCGCGCCACCGCGACGCAGACCTCCTCCCTCCCGGTGCGGGCCAACACCACGGCCACTGCCAAAGTCGCTGCCAAGCCCTCCGGCTTCCTGGCGTCAGGACTGGGTATCGCCCTGTTTTCCTCGGCGATCTTCGGGCTTTCGGGCTCCTTCGCCAAGGCGCTGCTGGAAAGCGGCTGGACGCCCGGGGCGGCCGTCACGGCCAGGCTGACTGGCGCCGCGCTCATCCTCGCGGTCCCCGCTGTTCCGGCACTGCGGGGCCGGTGGCACCAGCTCCGGTCGAACTGGCTGACGATTGTCCTGTTCGGCCTGATCGGCGTCGCCGGCTGCCAGCTGTTCTACTTCAACGCCGTGGCCCGGTTGTCCGTCGGCGTGGCACTGCTGCTGGAATACCTCGGCCCGGTGCTGATCGTGCTGTGGCTGTGGGCCGCCAGCCGGAAGCGGCCACGCGGCCTCACCATCGCAGGGACGCTGCTGTCCCTGGGCGGCCTGGTGCTCGTCCTGGACCTGACCGGTTCCGTGAAGGTGGACGCAGTCGGTGTGCTCTGGGGCCTCGCCGCGGCTGTCTGCCTGGCCATCTACTTCTTCCTCACGGCCAAGGAGAATGACACGCTGCCGCCGATCGTCCTCGCCTCGGGCGGGCTCCTGGTGGGGGCCGCGGTCATGTGGCTGACGGCGGCCACCGGCCTCCTGCCCATGGCGATGAGCACTGCGGACACCAGGCTCGGCCCCTGGACCACGCCGTGGTGGGTTCCGCTGGCTGGCCTGGTGGTGCTCGCCACCGTACTGGCTTACGTCTCCGGGATCGTGGCTGCGCGCGCGCTCGGCACCAAGGTGGCATCGTTCGTGTCCCTCACCGAGGTCCTGTTTGCAGTGATCTGGGCCTGGCTGCTGCTGGCCGAACTGCCTGGTGCCATCCAGCTCGCGGGCGGAATGCTGATCGTCGGCGGGGTGCTGTGCGTCCGGCTGGATGAGCTCCGGGGAACCAAAGCCGGGGACCAGGCCGCGGTGGCCCGCCCGCTCGCCCATGCGAACGACGTCGAGCCCGTCCCCTAAGTTTTCCGCGGCGGTCCGCTTGCATGGCGGACCGCTTAAATACCGGAGGACCGGACGCCTGCTGCGTCCGGTCCTCCGGTGCGTTCCCGGCTTAGCGGGAGGCTTCCTCCTGCTGGGATGCGTTGCGGCTGGCCTGCTTGCCGGCCTCGTCCAGCGCCTGTGCCACCTTGGCCAGGGCCGCGGCGTGCTGGCCGTGCCATTCGCTGCGGAACTTGTCGGCGTCCGGGCCCTTCCAGTCGGTGCCCTCGAGCACCTTGGTCAGCAGGGACTTCTGCTTTTCGATTTCGTTCGACCCAGCCTGAAGCTTGGTGCCCAGGTTCTTGAGCTGGGCAATGTCTGCACCCCAAATAGCCATTCGATATCTCCTCTAATCAACGGACCCGATCCATTCGGCATCCCCAGCGGCCTCCGGCTCGTCCGGAAGATCCATTGCCTAAAAACTATCCTCCGCCCCGAAAGGGTGTCGATGGGCAGCGCTCCCCATGGAGTCCTCCCCATGTCACGCGCCCCGCCCGAACCGGGTCTGGAAGGGTCGATCCTCGGCGTTCCAGAGCCTAGCATGGGGGTATGTGCCGGAATATCCGTACCCTCCACAACTTCGAACCGCATGCGACGTCGGAGGAGATCCACGCCGCCGCGCTGCAGTACGTGCGCAAAATCAGCGGCAGCACCAAGCCTTCGAAGGCCAATGAGGAGGCATTCGAGTGGGCGGTGCACGAGATAGCGCACGTCACCCAGCACCTGCTCGAATCCCTCGTGACGCACGCACCGGCCAGAGACCGGGACGAGGAAGCAGCCAAGGCGAAGGCCCGGGCGGCCGTGCGCTTCGGGACGGCCTAACGGCCGGCACTACCCGGTCCGGTACTACCTGCCGAAGCGGCGCAGCCTGAGCGAGTTGGCCACCACCAGCACCGAACTCGCCGCCATTGCCACACCGGCGACCATCGGATTGAGCAGGCCGAGCGCCGCCACCGGAATGCCCACAGCGTTGTAGAAGAAGGCCCAGAAAAGGTTGGTCTTGATGGTGGCCAGCGTGCGGCGCGACAGCTCGATCGCGGTGGCCACCTGCCCCAGGTCGTTGCCCATCACGGTCAGGTCGGCAGCTTCGATCGCCACGTCCGTGCCGGAACCCATCGCGATGCCGAGATCGGCCTGCGCCAGGGCGGCAGCGTCGTTCACACCGTCGCCTGCCATGGCCACCGTCGCACCGCCGGCCTGCAGCCGCCGGACGGCTTCGACCTTGCCTTCGGGCAGGACGCCGGCAAAGACATCGTCCGGGGCGATCCCGACGGCGGCAGCCACACGGTGTGCAACCGCGGCGTTGTCGCCCGTGAGCAGCATTGGCCGCAGGCCCAGAGCCTTCAGGCGCGCAACGGCCGCCTCCGATCCAGTCTTGACGGTGTCCCTCAGCTCGATGATGCCGGCGGCCTCGCCGTCCATGGCCACCCAGATGGCCGTGGCGCCCGACTCTTCCGCATCGCGGAGCACCTGGCCCTGCTCCGGCGTGATCCGGACTCCGTTCTCCACCAGCCATCCGCTCCGCCCGGCGACCACGAGCCGGCCGTCAACGGTTCCCACCACTCCGCCGCCAGGGGCGGAACGGAAGCCGACGACGGCGGGAAGGCCGGCGTCGTCGTCAGTTCCACTTCCGCTGTGGCTGCTGGTCGCGCGCAGGCCTGCGACCGGCACCTCGGACCTTGCAGCTGCTGCGATCGCTTCTGCGATCGGATGCTCGGACGCTGACTCGACCGCCCCGGCGAAGCGCAGGACATCCGGCCCGCTGAACGGGGCAAAAGCCGCCACGGCATCGACGGAGAGTTGCCCGCTGGTAACGGTTCCGGTCTTGTCCAGCAGGATGGTGTCCACCGTGCGCGTGTCCTCCAGGACCTGCGGGCCCTTGATGAGGATGCCCAGCTGCGCGCCACGCCCCGTCCCGGTCAGGAGGCCGACGGGGGTTGCGAGCCCCAAAGCGCAGGGGCATGCGATGACCAGCACGGCCACGGCTGCGGTGAAGGCCGAGCGGAGTTCCGGCCCCGTTATGTCCGGCCCGGCGGCAAGCAGCCATCCGCCGAACGTGAGGGCGGCGATGACCAGGACCACCGGCACGAACACCGCGCTGATGCGGTCAGCCAGCCGGGCGATCGGCGCTTTTCCGGTCTGCGCCTGGGTCACGAGCCTGCCCATCTGGGCCAGTGTGGTTTCAGCCCCGACGCGCGTGGCCCGGACCAGCAGCCGGCCGGACGTGTTGATGGTGGCACCGGTGACATGACTGCCCGGGCCGACGTCCACCGGAATTGATTCGCCGGTGACCAGCGAAGCATCCACGGCCGAGATGCCGTCAGCCACAACGCCGTCGGTGGCGATCTTCTCACCGGGGCGGACAATGACGAGGTCCCCCACGGCCAGCTGGCTTGCCGGAATCTTCACCTCGGTGCCGTTTTCCAGGATGGAGGCATCCTTGGCGCCCAGGTCCAGAAGGGCGCGGAGGGCGTCCCCGGCCTTCGATTTGGCGTTCGCTTCGAGGTACCTGCCCAGCAGAAGGAAGGTGGTGACCACGCTGGCCACCTCGAAATACAGGCCGCCGGAACCTGCACCGCCCATCTGTTCCATGCCGGGCATCTGTTCCATGCCGGGGTGCTCGGTCAGGCGGGGGTCGGCGAGGAGCTGCCAGGCGGAAAACAGATAGGCCGCGATGACGCCGAGGGACACCAAAGTGTCCATGGTGGAGGCGAAGTGGCGCGCGTTGATTGCGGCCGCCCGATGGAACGGCCAGGCCGCCCAGCTGACAACCGGCAGCGCCAGGGCGCCCACCACCCAGCCCCAGTTGGGGAACTGGAAGGCAGGGAACATCGAAATCAGGAACACCGGCACGGCCAGGACCGCCGCCACGAGCAGCCGCGGCTTGAGCTCCGCCGCTTTGCCGCCATGACTCATGTGGTCTTCGTGCTCCGCCGCAGCGTGCCCGGTGTACTCCGCCTCCTGGCCGGTTGGCTCTTCCGGTTCTTCGTAAGCCGGCTTTCTGATCCTTGCCCTGTAGCCGGCTGAGGCCACCTGGTCGGTGATCTGCTGGTCCGTGATGCCCTCGGGAACGGTCACGTGGGCCGTTTCCAGGGGAAGGTTGACCGTGGCCTGGACGCCGTCGAGCTTGGCGAGCTTCTTTTCCACCCGGTTCACGCACGAAGCGCAGGTCATGCCCTCGACGTCGAGTTCGATCACCCGGCTGGCGTTGCCTGCGGGAGGGTGTTCGGTGCCCATGGCCGGTCCTTGTCTGGTCGTGCTGATTGTTCTGGTGCTGTTCAGTGCAGCCGGAGGCGGCCTACGCCTCGTTGGCCACCACCAGGTAGCCCGCCTCGGCCACCGCTTCGCCGATTTCCGAAGGTGAAAGCTTCTCGGTGGATGTGATGGTGACCGTGGAAATGCCACCCGCGTTGAGGTCGATCTCGATCTCCTCGACGCCGGCGAGTGCTTCGAGTTCCTCGCTGACGGCCGACACGCAGTGACCGCAGGTCATACCGGAGACGTTGACTTTGGTGGAGATGGTGCTCATTGCTGGCTCCTCGTTGGTGCGCTGGCCGGGGTGGCCAGCCGGGTGGTTGGTGGTGTGCCGCTAGCGCAGCAGGCGCCCGATGGCGCCCGCCGCCTCCTTGACCTTAATGTCGATGGCTTCAGCCCGCAGGTCCGGGTCAGGTTCGGCGGCCGCTCCGACAACGCAGTGGCCGATGTGCTCTTCCACGAGACCCAGACTGACGGCGTGCAGGGCCTTGGTCACGGCTGCGACCTGCGTCAGGATGTCGATGCAGTATTTGTCCTCCTCGACCATCCGGGCGATTCCGCGGACCTGGCCCTCGATCCGCCGGAGCCGGCGCAGGTACGCATCCTTATCCCCTGTGTAGCCATGCTGCTGCGCGGATTCAGCGATCGCTTCATCGCTGGGTGGTGTTGGCGCCCGTCCTTCGGAAGTCTCCATGGCCCAAAACTATACCCCTAGGGGGTATCCGTCAAGGAGGATGCGGGCATCCGGTGTTCCCGCGGAAAGGGCTGCCGGAACGGAAGGATTCGGCGCTGGGAGGTTGTCCCGTAGCCCGGTTTCGGGCGGCCGGCCCGGTTTTCGGGCAACAAAAAGCTCCGGAGCGCGTTATTGGGGGATACGCACTCCGGAGCAGTCTTTGGGCGGCCTTTGGATCGGCCTGCCTGACCCAGCTTACTTGCCGGTAGCCAGGTTGGCCACCGCCTCGAATAACTACTTTCGCTTTACTTTCCTGCGCCGGTTCCTGAGTCGACGGCGGGGCAGCCACCGGCTACTCCGCCGTGTCCTGATGCGCTGCCATCCGGAACGGGACCACCAGCACTGGCCGGCTCTGGTGGTGGGTGAGCCAAGCCGCCACGGAACCATTCAAAAGCTCGGTCAGGCGGTGCCCGAAACCACGTTCCGGCGTGCCCACAATGATCATTGGAGCATTGACCTCGGACGCCAGCCTGCCCAGGGCCCGGGCGGGGTCACCGGCCAGCGTGCGCAGGGTCCATGCCAGTCCGCCATTCTGGACGGCCGACGTGATGGCCGACTTTAGTTCCGTCGTTACGGAGCGGATATCGTCGTCGTCCCTGTCCGGATGGAGGGAGAGGCGGTGTGCGGAGCGCGCGGGATCCCATTCCACGAGATAGCTTGCCTCGTCCACGTAGGCGCAAAGCAGCGGGGCGGAAAGCTTCTGGGCGAGGTTGACGGCGGTCTTGAGGACCTCCGGATGCTGCCCTGGAACCATCCCCACAAGGAGGGGAGGCGGGCCGCTGAAATGCTCTGCATCCATACCCAATTGTCTGCCCGCGGCGTCACGAAATACCAGAGCAACCCATGGCTTTCGCCCAGCTCAGGGACCATTTGCAAGCCTCGGGACGGTTGTGGCGCGGTGTTGAAGAGTGCCGGTTTTACCCTTGAATCCCGGGCCCGGCGAGCCTAGCGTGGAGACGTAGAAAGGCGGCGTCCCATGCAGATTCACATGTGGTGGCTTGATCTGGACCTGAAAAGCAAGGAGTGGCTTCGCGAGAACCTGCGGGCCGGTGATGTTCCGCAGTTCGTGATGCAGGGGATTGCCGCGGCGGGAGGTCCGCACCCTGACACCCCGCAGGCGGTCCTGACCGAAGCGGAGTGGGATTTCATCGAGACGCAGTCTGAATTCGTGGACTGAGGATCAGGCCGCGCGCACCACCGGCAGCTCATCCCAGTGCGTGGTGTAGCGCGGGGACCGCATTCCCCGCTTCATGCTCCAGTCCGGGCCGCTCCTCAAGCCCGCGAACCCGAGCCCGATGCTGCCCCTGCCGTACTTCCGGCTGATCCCCTCCACCAGCGGGCCGATGCCCCGGTCCTCATGCGGGTTGCTGGGTAAGTCCTCGCAGATCGGCGAGGGTGACAGGAAGCGGATCGACAAGACCATCCAGTTCACCGGCAAAGTCTCCGTGAAGCTCTATGAAAAGGACACCGAAGGTGACGACGACCTGGGACAGCAGGTCCTCGAACCCGGCAGCAAGAGCGGGATCATGGAGTTCGCGAAAGACGGTGCCAGGTACCGTCTGAGCTACAAACTGGCGGGAGTCCCCGCCCCTGAAATGATGCCTCCTGCCGCGTGCTGGCCAGGACGACGCGGTTGTGTTCATCACACGTCCGCCGTGCCGTCCCCGGTGCAATGAGTCTGCGTCGCATACTGGACTCATGGGGAAGCAAGGCGCAGGAGGATCAGTGGTGGAAACCTTGAAAAGGGTGGTGCGGAACGAGTACTTTCCGGCAGCGGCCGTGCTGACGCTGGTGGTGCTTTTCTGGGTTGCCGGCCTGTTCGGCGGCCTGTCCCTGCTGAGCCGGAGCCAGCCACCGATCGCCACGCTGACCTGGCTCCTCTTTGTCTATGCCGCCGCCGTCCTCACGCCTCTGGCCGGAATCCTTGCGGCCGCCGACCTGCTCCGCCGGTGGTGGCGAAACCGCCGTGCCGCGAAATCCGGCACCGCCAAGGACGGGCCTGCCAAGAATGGCACTGCCAGGGACGGTACCGCCAAAGACGGCGCGGGGATCGGGTCCTAGGACCGCCAGCGGCAGCCGGGCAAGGCGGATCCAGACGGGCGAAACCCGTGGCCGCCAAAACCATTGCACCCCCTCGGCCGGAGTGGTTGCATGGGGTGCATGACTGCCCCTGAGAGTTTCGTCTTAGCAATCGGGACCAAAAAAGGCCTTTGGCTGGCCACCAGCCAGGACCGGAAGCAGTGGTCCCTGTCCGGCCCGCATTTCCTGATGAGCGAGATACCGAGCATCGGCATCGATACTCGGAACGGCCGCACGCGCATCATGGTGGGGGTGAGGTCCGAGCACTGGGGACCCACAGTTGCCCATTCGGATGACCTCGGTGCCAGCTGGACCGAGCCCGAACAGGGGGCCATCAAGTTCCCCGAGGGCACGGACGCCGCCGTTGAACGGATCTGGCAGATCTACCCCGACGCCGACTCCCGCCCGGGGGTGGTCTGGGCCGGTGCGGAGCCGATTTCGGTGTGGAAATCGACGGACGGCGGTGAACACTTCGAGCTGAACCGTGGTCTGTGGGACCACCCGCACCGCAGCGAGTGGGGTGCCGGCTATGGCGGCGCGGCCGCCCACTCGATCGTGGTCAATCCCTCCGGCGACAACGTGCATGTTGCCATGAGCACGGGGGGCGTGTACCGCTCGCTCGACGGCGGGACGTCCTGGGAGCCGCGGAACAAAGGCATCTCCGCCTACTTCATGCCCGATCCCAACCCGGAATTCGGCCAGTGCGTGCATAAGATTGCGGCGGATGCCGCCGTCGAAGGCCGCCTTTACGCGCAGAACCACCACGGCGTGTACCGCACCGATGACAATGCCGAGAACTGGGAGTCAATAGCGGAGGGCCTGCCGGCCGATTTCGGCTTCGTCATGCTGACGCACCCGAGGCGGGCCGGCACCGCTTGGGTTGTCCCCCTGAAGGCCGACGGCGAACGCATCCCGCCGGACGGAAAACTCGCCGTGCACCGCACGGACGACGCCGGGGGAACCTGGAAGCGCCTGGATTCCGGGCTGCCGCAGTCAGAGTTCAATGCCGTGCTCCGTGATGCGGCCAGCGTGGATTCCGCTGAACCCGCCGGGGTGTACTTCGGAACGCGCGGGGGAGCGGTGTACGCCAGCGCCGACGAAGGTGAAACCTTTGCCGAAGTGGCCTCCCACCTGCCGGACGTGCTGTGCGTCCGGGCCGCCGTCGTGGCGGGTGCCCCCGTAACAGCGGAGGCCTCCGCATGAGGTTGTGCAGTGGCTGAGATCAGCGTTGTCCTTCCCAGTGTCCTCCAGCCCCTCGCCGGCGGGCAGTCCATACTGACTACACCCGCCGACGCGGCGGTGACTGTGGGCAGATTGCTGGATTCCGTGACCGGGGGATACCCGGTGCTTGCCAGGCGGCTGCGGGACGAAACGGGTGCGCTCCGCCGCTACGTGAATATTTACGTGAACGGTGAGGAGGTCCGGCGTCTTCGGGGCCTGGAAACGGAAGTTTCTGCCGGCCAGGAGGTGCTGATTATTCAGTCCGTGGCTGGCGGCTAGCTGGCTCAGGCGACGCGCCAAACGCTGCACTCGTCCGTATTGATGGCCTTGCGCATGCCGGTGTGGTGATCCATGATCCACACGACGCCGATGCCCGGGGCTGTCTCCTGGACGCTGCCGCGGCGGATGATGACGTCGTCATAGCTTGGGCCCACCGACAGGCGGGCCTCGATCTCGTCGCCGCGATGCAGCTGGTCCAGGGCACGGACCCGGGTGATGTGGGGTTTGGCTTCCTTCAACATGGCGTGGCCTCCTGAGCTGGAGCTGGTGCCTGCAATTGCCGGCACATCCAGTGTGGCGGGGCAATGTTGCGTAGGCGTTTCCTGCCCGTTAGCGCCCGGTTAGTTTCCGGCGCCGAAGCGGTTTCCGCGTGCCGTCAGCGGTCCAGAGGCACCTGTATGGCCAGCCGGGGAGCCCGTGACGGGGTCTGTAAACCTAGGAGGAAGCCTGCATCCTGTGCCGCATTTCGCCGACGCCGAGCATGTAGGTGACGAGTTCGTCGCCGTCGGCGAGGAAGCGCTGGGGCGTGCGGCCGACTCCAACTCCGGGAGGCGTGCCCGTGAAGATGAGGTCTCCGGGGAACAGCTGGGTGACTTTGGACAGGCGGGCGATGATCTCGGAAACCGGGAAGACCATGTCCGAGGTGTTGCCCTTCTGGACCTGTTCGCCGTTGATGGAGCAGCCCAGTTCGACGCTGTCCGGGTCCTCGAATTCGTCGGGGGTGACCAGCAGCGGACCGGCAGGCCCGAACCCGGGGAAGGACTTGGCGAGGCTGTACTGCGGCGCCGGCCCGGCCGCCTGCATGGTCCGTTCGGACAGGTCCTGGCCGACGGTGATTCCGGCGACGTGGTCCCACGCCTTGTCCGCCGGGATGTTCGCGCCGCCGCGGCCGATGACAGCTACGAGCTCGACCTCCCAGTCCACGGTCCCCGGCGGGAGGGTGACGGTTCCGTACGGTCCGGCGAGGGAGCTGGAAAACTTGGTGAAAACGGTGAGGTCCTCGGGCACGGCAAGCGAGGCTTCGGCGGCGTGGGCGGCGTAGTTGAGCCCGATCGCGAACACCTGCCGCGGCCGGGGCGCCGGGTTGCCGAAGTCCTCAAGCGGAATATCGGCCAGGGGCTTTCCCGGCGTGGCTTCGAACGGGCGGGCAAGCCCGAGAAGCTCATCCCAGCGTTCGTAGCAGTCCTGGGCCGAAGGACTGAAACGGCCGCCCGTCGCCTGCGAGAGGTCGACGACTTCATTCTTCGGCGTGACGAGTGTCAGCCGGTTCGCGATGTTGGCCAGGCGCACCGTTTGTCCTTTGGTTGGCGTGTGTTCTTTGGATGGATTGCTCGGTTGGGTCAGTTTGCGCCGGTGTGCCCGGCCAGTTCGTGGACATGGGCCGGGCACACCGGACTGGTACTTTGGCCCGCGGGCCGTGTTTGGCTAGAGCGCTACATCGAATTCGATCGTGCCCCAGCCTTCGAAGGTCCCCGACCAGCGGCCGGCCCCGTTCATGGGGACCGCCTGCAGGCAGCTGCCGGGCAGGATGACCTGGCCGGGTTCGAACTCGACGCCGTAGTCCGCGAGGCGGTTGACGAGCCAGGCGACGGCGGCGATCGGGTTGCCGAGGATGTTGCCGGTGGTGCCGGAGATGACCTCCCGGTCGTTGAACCGCAGCACCCCACGTGTGTCCCGCAGGTTCATCTCGGTGAGACGCCGCGGGGTGCCGCCGAGAAGAATGGCCCCGGTGGAACCGTTGTCAGCCAGCGTGTCCGGAAGTCCGATCGCCCAGTTCTTGACCCGGGAGTCGATGATTTCGATGGCCGGCAGTGCGTAGTCAATGGCGTTGATGACATCGGCAACGGTGGTATTCTTGCCGCCGAGGTGGCCCCGCAGGACGAACGCGGGCTCGAGTTCCACGAAGGGCTCGATGAACGCGCTCCGCTGCAGGGTGGTTCCCTCATAGGCGAAGGTGCTGGCCAGCAGGTGACCGTAGTCCGGCTGGTCGAGGCCGAAGGCGTCCTGCATGACCTTGGCGATGTTGCCGAGCTTGTAGCCCACCAGGCGGTCGCCGTTTTCGACGGCGTGGCTGACGTTGATCTTCTGCACCTCGAACGCGGCATCCGCGTCGAGGGACGGCCAGGTCTCGGTGGGCGCCGCGATCGGTTCGCCTTGCAGCCGTGCGGTGCGGAGGGTGTCCGCGATGTCTTCGATGGTGATGGTGGGCATGTGGTGTTCCGTTCGATTGGTTCTCCGGCCCCGGACGGTGTCTGTTGCGGGAGCCTGTCCGGGGCCGGAAGTATGGAAATTTAGAGGGCCTGTTCGGGCTTGCCGTCTACCAGGCGGTTGACGTTCCAGGGGTTGGCGTCCTGCAGTGGTGCCGGCCGCAGCTGCTCGGGGAAGTTCTGGTAGGCGACCGGACGCAGGAACCGGTTGATCGCCAGCGTGCCCACCGAGGTGGTCTTGGAATCGGAGGTCGCCGGGTAGGGGCCGCCGTGGACCACTGCGTGGCCGACTTCCACGCCGGTGGGCCAGCCGTTGATGACGATCCTGCCGACCTTGCGTTCCAGCGTCGGAATGAGGGGTGCCGCGCTCGGGTAGTCGTCCTCGGTGACGTGCAGCGAGGCGGTGAGCTGTCCCTCAAGCTTGCCGGTGGCCTCGATCAGGTCTTCGGCTCCCTTGTACCGGACCACCAGAGACGCGGCGCCGAAGATTTCCTCGTGCAGGACCGGGTTGTTGACGAAGACGTCCAGGTCCGCGGTGAACACCGCCGGGGCCGGGGAATTTTCGCCGTGGCCCTCCGTGCCCCGGCCGATCAGTTCGACGCCGGCAGCTGCCTCGAGCGCGTCGTGGCCGTGCTGCCAGGCAGTGGCGATCCCGCCGCTGAGCATGGTCTGGCCGGACAGCTCGCTGATGGCTTCCGTGATGGCCGCGGTGAAGCGGTTCCCGGCGTCACCTTCCGGAACGAAAACGAGTCCGGGTGAGGTGCAGAGCTGTCCGGAGCTGCCTGTGACAGAGGCGACGTACTGCCGCGCGAGCGTCTGGACGTCACCTTCCAGCGCGCCCGGGAAAACGTAGACGGGGTTGATGGAGGACATTTCGGCGTAAACCGGGATCGGTTCAGGGCGTGTGGCGGCAGTGCGCATGAGTGCCGTTCCGCCGGCCCGGGAGCCGGTGAAGCCCACGGCCTTGATGGCCGGATCGGCCACGAGTGCCTGGCCGATGCTGGCGCCGGAGCCGTACACGAGGGAGAAGACGCCGGGGTGCAGGCCAAAGTCGCGGACGGCCTTGGTGATGGCCTGGCCCACGAGTTCGGCGGCGCCCGGGTGGGCATTGTGTGCCTTGACCACCACGGGGCAACCCGCGGCGAAGGCCGAGGCCGTGTCTCCGCCGGCGACGGAGAAGGCGAGCGGGAAGTTGCTCGCGCCGAACACGGCCACGGGTCCCAGCGGGATCTGCCGCTGCCGGATGTCGGCACGGGGCAGGGGAGCGCGGCCGGGCAGTGCGGGGTCGATGCGGACGCCGCGGAAGTCGCCGTGGCGGACGACGTCCGCGAAGAGCCGCAGCTGGCCGGTGGTGCGGGCGCGCTCCCCGCGCAGGCGGTCCAGGCCAAGCCCGGTTTCGACGGCGGTCCGTTCGGTCAGCTCGTCGCCGAGGGCCTCAATGTTGTCGGCGATCGCTTCCAGGAACCGGGCGTGCTGTCCGGGCTCGAGGGTGCTGAAGGAGTCGAAGGCATCGGCGGCCGCAGCGGTGGCCGTCTTGAGCTGCTGCTCGCTGATCAGGGTGTAGGCAGGTTCCAGCTGTTCGTTCGTGGCGGGGTTGAAGCCGTACGCTGTGCCGCTGGTGCCGGCAGTGGCCCCGCCGGCGATGAGGGAGTGTCCGTGAAGTGTCATTTGTGGCGCCTCCTGGGGCTGTTGGAATCAGAAGTGTGTGGTCATTCCGAAGGCGGCCTGCCTAGGCGTTGCCGGCTCCCAGATGCCAGATGCCGAGGGCGGAGAGGAGTTCGCGCGGGTCCCAGATGACCCATTCTTCTGCGAGCTTGTCGCCGTCGAACTGGAGGAAGGAGGCGCCGGTGACGGTGATGCTGCGCCCGGTGGCGGGGACGTCCATGAATTCGCCCTGGTGCGTGCCCGTGGTCTGCCAGTGGACCGCCACTTTTGCGCCGTCCTCGATGATGTCCAGAATGTCAGTGCTGGAGTCCGGAAACGCGGTGTGCATGGCCTCGATGGTTTTGCGGAGGCTGGCGTAGTCCTCGCTGCCTGACTTGGAGCGGCGGACGTAACCGGGTGCGAGGAGCTGCTCGAACGCGGACAGGTCCCCGTCTCCCCAGGCGCCGTTCCAGGCTTTGAGGATGGTGTCGCGGCGGCTCATGATGCGCTCCTTGCTACTGTTTCGGCGGGTGCCGGGATGTCGATGGGCTGGTACTGGCCGAACTTCCCGGCCCGGAAGAGCAGGGCGTCGCCGGTCCCTTCGTCCATGTTGGTCACAGAACCGACCACCATGTAGTGGTCACCCACGACGACCTCTGCGGTCACGACGCAGTCGATGTAGGCGGTGGCACCGTGCAGGTGCGGGGTGCCAAGCGGACCGGGGGTGCAGGGCAGGCCCTCGAATTTCTCCGGTCCCTTGCGGGACAGCGACCGGCAGATGGTGATCTGGTCGTCGGAGAGGATGTTGGCGGTGAATTTCTGCAGTTTGCGCAGCTTTGGCCAGCTGGAGGAGGACTTGTCCACGCAGAACATGACCAGCGGCGGCTCGAGCGAGAGCGACTGGAAGGTGCCGACCACCAGGCCGAGCTTCTCGTCGTCGTCATTGACGCCGGTGATGGCGGTGACTCCCGTGGGGAGCTTGCCCAGGATCTGGCGGTAGTAGGCGGGAGTGATGTCGGCCACGGGGGTGGCGGCAGGAGCTGGGGTGATATCCATATCAGTGTTCCTTGATCAAGTGAATTGGATCAGGCGACTTCGCGGAAGCTTCCGAAGCGGCCGCCGTGGAAGATGAGGGGAGCGCCCTCACCGGGGGTCATGTCCAGCACGCTGGCGATGACGACGACGTGGTCCCCGGCCGTGAACTGCTGTTCAACCCGGCAGTCGAACCAGGCAAGGGATCCGGAGATGTGCGGGGTGCCCCACCCGGACTCGGACCAGTCCACGGCGCTGAGTTTGTCCTCGCCCTTCGCCGAGAGCGCGCGGCACACCTGCTGCTGGTCCTCGGCGAGCAGGCTGACGCTGAAGGTCGCCGCTTCGGAGATCCTGGGCCAGCTCGTGGAGGAGTGCATCACGCTGAACGTCACCAGCGCCGGCTCCATGGACAGCGAGGCGAACGTCCCAACGACCATGGCGTTCTGCGTGCCGGTCAGCGGATCGGTGGAGCAGACGGCGGCGACGCCGGTGGGCAGATGCCGCATGACGGCCCGGTAGGTGTCGGAATCGATCCGGCGGGTTTCCAGTGCGGGAGCGCTCATGACTGTGCTTTCCCTTCTGCGCGCAGCTCGGTGTGGATGTGGCGGCCAACCCGGAGGCCGCTTTCGATGGCGCCGTCGAAGAAGCCGGCCCAGATGTTCGCGGTGTCGCTGCTGGCGAAGTGCAGTGCGCCTTCGGACGCCTGCTGTACCGCGTGGTACTTGGTGAGCTGGCCGGGACGCTGGATCTGCCAGGTCTCCTCGGCGTAGGGGTCTTCGCCCCACTTGTGGCCGGTGACCTCGAGGACCTCCAGGTCGTCGCGCCATACCTTGATGGCCTCCTGGACCTGGACGGGGTCGGTGACGTCGATGCGGTTCGCGTCGGCGCCGAAACCCACCAGCACGGCGTCCTCTTCTCCGACGAACTCGGTGCGGATCACGGAGAGTGGCTTGTCCTGGGCGGAGTAGGCGAAGAATGGCTTGATGGGTCCCTTGACCCGGATCCAGGCCTTGACGCCCTGGGATGCGGTCTTTTCCCGGCTGGGGGCGAGCTTCCCCTCGGACAGGGCGGGCTCGACGTCGAGCTTGTGCAGAATGTTCTGCGGCAGGGTGATGACCACCTTCTTGGCCTGGATTTCCTGGCCGTCGCCGTAGGTGACGGTGGCGCCGTCGCTGTTGTGGCGGACGGACGTGACCGGGCTGTTGAGGCGGATGTCGGCGGTGGTGTCCTCGGCGATGGCGTTGGCCAGTCCGTCGTTGCCGTCCTTCAGGCGGTAGATGGCGGAAGCCTCGTGCATGAGGTGCCAGTGGCCGGAGGAGCCGGCGGTCCAGCGGAGGGCGTTGACGTAGGCGCACTGGTCCAGGGGTGCGTTGAAGTGGCCCACCCAGGCGGCCTCGTTGGCGTTCCGCTCGTCCTCGGAGAGGTCCAGCTTGTCCAGCATTTCCTGCAGGTTGTACTGGTCCACCTCGGCCAGGTTCTCCACGGTCAGCGGTGCATCGGGGCGGGGGAGCCACTTGACGGTGTCCTCCAGCAGGCGGGTCATGCCGGGGTCGATCAGCTTCATGAAGTCGTCCAGGTTGCCGCGGCGGACCTCGTTTCCGGCCAGCCAGTACGTCTCCTCCGAGCGCGGGCCGCGGGAGACCTCCAGGCCGTAGCGGGTAACCTCGGCCCAGACGTGGGGCTGGGTCCAGTGCAGCCAATTGCCGCCGAGCTCCAGGTTCTGTCCGAGACGGCGCTCGGTGTACAGGCGGCCGCCAAGACGGTTCTGGGCTTCCAGGACAACCACGCTGTGGCCGCGGTTGCTCAGTTCACGGGCCGTGATGAGGCCGGCAAGACCGGCGCCGATGACGACTACGTCAGTCTGTTCAGTCATTGAAGTATCTTTCGTTGTTTTGTCTCGTGATGCTTAGATACCGGCCGGTGCGAGCCGGGCGGTGCGGTAGCCGGTGGCCGGGTGGCCGTCCAGGGTGTACTTCTGGCCGAAGAGCTTCTCCCGCAGGGTTACCGGCTCCTGATCGGTGGCGGGTGCCGGGGCGATCAGGCCCTGGGCACGCAGTTCCGGCAGGGCCAGTTCAATGAAGTCTTCCCAGCTGCCCGGCTTGGTGATGTAGCTGAGGTTGACGCCGTCGATGTCGGCCTCGTCGCGCCAGCGGCGCAGCTCTGCGGCCACCGTCTCCGGGGAGCCGACGATCGTGGAACCGGTGCCCCCCACGGCGAGGAACTCGGCGATCTGGCGCGGGGTCCAGTCGCGGTCCGGGTCGGCCTTGGAGAACATGTCCACCATGGACTGCCCGGCCTTGGTATTGACGGACCGCAGCGGGGTGTCCAGTTCGTATTCGGACATGTCGATGCCGGTCCAGCCGCTGAAGCGGGCCAGGATCCCGTCGATCGGTGCGGTCTCCACGGCCTTGCGGTACTTGGCCTGTGCCTCTTCGTCGGTGGGGGCGACGATGACGGTGAGGAGGATGACGATCTTGACGTCGCGGGGGTCGCGGCCGGCGTCGGCCACGGCCTGGCGGAGCTTGGCCACACTGCGCGCGGTGCCCTCCACGGAGGTGCCCTGGAGGAAAACGGCTTCGGCGTGCTTGCCGCCGAATTCCATGCCCCGGGAGGAGGCGCCGGCCTGGAACAGGACCGGGGTGCGCTGCGGGGAAGGTTCGCAGAGGTGGAAGCCGGGCACCGTGAAGTGCTTGCCGGAGTGGTTTATCGGGTGCACCTTGGCGGGGTCGATGTACGTTGCGGATTCGGCGTCCCGGACCACGGCGTCCTCCTCGAAGGAGCCTTCCCAGAGCTTGTAGACCACGTCCATGTACTCGTCGGCCATGTCGTAGCGCTCGGCGGGGCTCAGCTGCTGTTCCTTGCCGAGGTTGCGGGCGGCGGCCTCCGAATAGGAGGTCACGATGTTCCAGCCCACGCGGCCGGACGTGAGGTGGTCCAGGCTGCTGTACTTGCGGGCCAGCAGATAGGGCGGCTCGTAGGTTGCGGAGCAGGTCACGCCGAAGGTGAGGTGCTTCGTGACTGCAGCCATGCCGCTGACCAGAACTGTCGGGTCGTTGATCGGGAACTGCGCGGCGTCGCGCAGGGCGGCATCCCCGTTTCCGCGGAAAACGTCATGGTAGCCGACGTTGTCGGCAAAGAAGATCCCGTCGAAGCCGGCGTTCTCCAGCGTCTGTGCGATGCCCGTCCAGTACTGGAGGTCCGTGTACCGGTGGCCCTGATCGCCTTCGGCCCGCCAGGAACCGGAGGTCAGGTGGCTCGGGGCGAAGACGTCAAAAGCGAAAAGGCTCAGTGGTGCGTTTTTCATGGCAGCGGTGCTTCCTTGGACTCGTGCCTGACAAGGCGACAACTTGAGTGACGTTCATAAAATGAACACTGCGTTCAATTTAGAGTGTAAGCCAACTCACTGTCAAGGGGCTTTTTCGGGTGAGGCGCTTTACGCGTCCGCTATTGACACCCGATGTGGCGCATGCCATATTTTTGACCACGACGTTCGAAAGATGAACGAATCGGATCTGACTCTTCAGTTTCCCCAACCGCCGCCGTGCTGACACCGCCGGCGCATCCTCCCCTTCGAATTGGCACGATCTACAAGGAAGTCCTTCGTGAATACACCTGTTACACCGGCCCCCGGGCCGTCTTTGCAGTCATCGGTCGCACCGGATCCGCAGAAGAAGCGGTTCCTGTACAAGCTCAGTGCGGTGATCGCCGGGGGCATGTTCATCGACGGCTTCATCCTGGGTGGCATCGGTCTGGTCATGCCGGCGCTGACCAACGACCTCTCCCTGTCCGCCACCTGGCAGGGACTGATCGGCGCCTCGGCCCTGATCGGTATCTTCTTCGGCGGGCCCATCGGCGGATACCTGGCCGACAAGATCGGGCGCAAGCCGATGTTCATCGTCGACCTCGCCATCTTCCTGCTGGGCTCCGCCGCGCAGTTCTTTGTTGCGGACGCCTGGCAGCTGTTCCTGATCCGCCTGCTCATGGGCATGGCCATCGGCGCCGACTACGCCATTGGCTGGCCGCTGCTGGTGGAATTCTCCCCGGCCAGGCTGCGGGGCAAGCTCATGGCCTTCCAGGAGGTCGCCTGGTACGTCGGCTACCTGCTTTCCTACGCCGTCGGCTACTACATGTCCACGTCGATCCACGCCGACTGGCGCATCATCCTGGGCATGAGCACCGTTCCTTCGCTGATCGTCTTCCTGCTCCGGCTGGGTTCCCCCGAATCCCCGCGCTGGCTGATCAGCAAGGGACGGAACGAAGAGGCGTTCGCCATCGCCCATGAGTTCATGGAGGAAGAGGACGTCCGGGACCTGGCCCACGAGAAGCCCCAGCGACCCAGCTTCGGCAAGCTGTTCTCCCCGCAGTACCGCAATTCCACGATCTTCGTCTGCATGTACTGGGTCTGCAACGTGACCCCCTACTTCGCCATCGCCACCTTCGCGCCCATCGTGCTCGAAAGCCTCGGCGTTGAAGATGGCCTGACCGGAGCGCTGCTGCTCAACGGCGTGGTGGTGGCCGGCTCCCTGGCAGCCATGTTCCTGATTGAAAAGGTGGGACGCCGCAAGCTGTCCATCCCGCCGATGTGGATTGCCGCCGTCGCCCTCGTGGTCATCGGCCTGTTCTCCCACGTCTCACCGATGGTTATCCTGGTCTGCTTCATTGCCTTCTCCTTCTTCAACGCCATCTCCACGGCCCTGACCGGCGTCTACCCCGGCGAGGTCTTCCCGACGGAAATCCGCGGCGCCGGCGTGGGCTTCGCTACCGCCTTCTCGCGGATCGGCGCAGCGGCAGGAACGTTCATCCTCCCGATGTCCGTCGACAGCCTGGGCGTGGGAACCACCATGCTGATCGCCGCCGGCATCTGTGTGCTGGGTGCAGTCATCTCGCAGTACCTGGCCCCGGAAACCAAGGGCCTGAGCCTGAGCGACACCTCAGCGCCGCTGGCCAAGGCACCACTGGCCAAAGCCGCAGCGAATTAGTACCGACCTCACTGGATTATGTGAGCGGAAGGGTGCCCTGCCCGGACTTGTGCCGGCAGGGCGCCCTTCCGTGCGACGCGCCCATACGCGGGTACCAAACGATCTTTGACACGAAGGAGAACAAAACAAGTGAAGATTTACGGTGAAAGTGAACGGGACAGCGGCCTGCAGACCCCGCAGCTGATCCTTGACGACGGCGGGACCCACCCGGGTGCCTGGGTCAGCTTCCGCGACCCGGCTGTTGTGGACACGTTGGCGGCCGAAGGGTTCGACTGGATCTGCATCGACGGCCAGCACGGAGGCGCGGAAACCCACGAAATGCAGCCCCTCATCGAGGCCGCGCACCTCTTTTCGGTCCCGTCCCTCGTCCGCGTTCCCGGCCACGACATGGGGACCATCGGCCGGGTCCTGGACGCGGGTGCCGGCGGGATCATCTTCCCGACTGTGGAGACGGCGGCGGCGGCAGCGTCACTCATTGCCGCCTGCCGCTTCCCCTCCCGCGGCAACCGCAGCTATGGTCCCACCCGCCGCAGCCCCCGGTACCCAAAGCCTGTTCCCGGCAATCCGCAGGACGACGCACTGTGCATCCTGATGATCGAAACGGCCGCCGGCCTGGCCAACCTGAACGAGATCCTCGCGACCGGACCGGACGGCATTTTCGTGGGACCCTACGACCTGTCCCTCAGCCTGGGCATGAGCCTGGAGGAGCTGACCGGTGAAGGGCCAGACGGAATTCTCGCGGACATCGCACGCCGCTGCTCGGCAGCCGGCGTCACCCCCGGCATCTACACCGGAGAGTCCGGGCTCTCCGAAAAGATGGCCAGCCTCGGCTTCCGCTTCATGCCCACGGCGTCGGATACGGGGCTGCTCGCCGTCGCGGCCCGCAACGCCGTTTCCGCAGCTCGCCGGCTGACCGCGGCAAAGGTCATGAGCTGAGCGCCGCGATGCCTTACGCCATGCAGATCACCGGGCCCGGAGGCCCGGAGGTATTCGAGCGGATCCACGTTCCGCGTCCGGTCCCCGGGCCGGGCCAGGTGCTGGTGCGCGTTGCTGCGGTGGGGGTGAACTTCATCGAGACGTACCAGCGTTCGGGCGTGTACGCCGTCGACTATCCCTTTGTCCCGGGAGTCGAGGCTGCGGGCACCATCGAGGAGATCGGTGCCGGCGTCGCCGGGTTTGCTGTGGGTGACCGGGTTGCCACGACGGAGGGCGCGGGCACTTACGGGGACTACATGGTGCTCGACGCAGAGAAGGCGCTTCCTGTGCCGGACGGCGTCTCCAACGACGCCGCCGCGGCACTGCCGGCGCAGGGCATCACCGCCCACTACCTCATCAGTTCCAGCTACCGGGTCCAGCCCGGTGACACGGTTCTTACCTATGCCGGTGCCGGAGGGGTGGGGCTGCTGCTCATACAGCTCCTCAAGCTCCGCGGCGCCACCGTGATCACCACGACGTCGACGCCGGAAAAGGCCGTGGTGGCCAGGGAAGCCGGCGCCGACCACGTCCTGGACTACGCTGACGTCCCCGAACGCGTGCGGGAGCTCACGGGCGGCCGAGGGGCAGACGTCGTCTATGACGGCATCGGCAAGGACACCTTTGAAGGGTCCCTGGACGCACTGCGCGTGCGCGGCACGCTGGTGCTGTTCGGCGGCGCGTCCGGGCAGGTGCCGCCCTTCGATCTGCAGCAGCTCAACGCCCATGGTTCCCTGACAGTCACGCGCCCTAAAATCGACGACTTCCTGCTCGACGCCGGGGAGCGGCGCTGGCGCTCCGAGGAAATTTTTGGCCTGATGGCCGACGGAAAACTCAGGGTCAATATCGGCGCCCGGTACCCCCTGGAACGTGCCGCCGACGCCCACACAGCGATGGAGGCGCGGGCGACCACCGGCAAGGTCATCCTGGTCCCGTAGCTCCGGCTGAACGCCCCGTTCGCTAATTGAAAGGGCATAGGATGGTGTGGACAGCACGGGCCTTGCGGCCCTGAGCGAATGCGAACCGGGAGCAGACATGGCGGCGGGACGAAGCGCAGCAGAAGCAGGCGAAGCACAAGGAACCGATGCCACGCCTGCCGATGAATCGGCGGACCTGACCAACAAGTCCGTCATTAAGGCAACTGTCCTGCTTGCCGAACTGGGCCGCCACCGGCAGGGCATCACCGTTACGGAACTGGCCCAGGCCGTGGGGATGACCCGCCCCACGGCCTTCCGACTGCTCCTGAGCCTGGAACAGACGGGCTTTGTGGACCGCGTGGACAACAGGTATCTGCTGGGCTGGCAGGTGGCGAGGCTGGGCAGGCTTGCCGATCCCCACACCGGGGCGGTGGCCAGGATCCAGCCCATTCTGGACGAGTACGCTGCGAAGCTCAACGAGACGTTCAGCTTCGCCATGATGCGGGGTGAACTGGCCTACGACGTGATCGCCGAGGCATATGCGTCACGCTACCTGAATGCCTCCCACGTCTACCTCGGGGGAACCTACCCCATCCACGCCAGTGCCACAGGAAAGGTCCTGCTGGCCGAGCTGACCGACGACCAAATTGCAGCGGAACTGCCGGAGAAGCTGGAAGCCTACACTCCCCACACCATCACCAACCGCAAGGCCCTGATGAAGGAGTTGCGCCAGGTCCGGGAGCAGGAATACGCCATCCTCGACGACGAACTTGAAGAGGGCCTCTTTGTGGTCGCCTGCCCCGTCCGCGACGCTGCGGGTGCGATGGTGGGAGTACTCTCCATCAACGGCCCGTCCCAGCGCCTGAAATCAGACCATCTGCCCGACACCATCGACCAGCTGCGCCAGGCCGCCCGCGACATCGCAAAGGCTTTGTCCTAGCCAGCTGAGGCGATCAGGTGCCCGCGATGGCCATCAAATGCTCGCGCGAGGGGTACTTCCATTCCACGTACTGGACGGGAACACCGACGCGCTCAGCCACCAGGCCGTGGGTGACACTCTCCGGGCCCTCGCTGCTGCTCACTTCGGTGATGCAGGCGATCAGGGCCGCAGTTCGCCTTTCATCACGTTCGCGGAGAACATCCGCTGCCCGCTTGGGTGTCTTGCGTCTTGCCTTCTGGCGCCAGTGAGTCATGTCTAGCCCCGGGACGTCAGGAGGCGCCGGGGCCTTCAACGTACAGGCCGGCCCACGGTGTGCAGGTCAGCACCTCGGAGCCCATGGACGGCCGGGCGGTGACGCCCGCGCCGCCCGCCCGCCTGCGGCCGGCGAGGGAGTGGCCGGAACGGGTGAACGCGATGAGAAGGATGCGGTGAACGGTGCTCATGGTGGGCTCCTCGCGGACTGCTGGGGGAACCACGGGTTCCCGGGGATGAAGTATTCGGATACCGGAAGGCCGCCTTTGGCACTCCGGCGGATTGAGTAGCTTTTGAACGTGACGTTCATTTCCTGAACGTGCTTCCATTGTGGGCCGTGTCACGGGATTTTGCAAGGGCCCTGGCTTCACCCGCCTTGCCGCCGTCTCCGCGGCGGAAGAAGGGCGAATTGGGCGGGGCTTGACGGTGAAGTGGATCACTCTTATGCTGAACGTCACGTTCATTAAATGAACGTCAAGAACGTTCCCGCCACCTAGCTCATGGACCGAACATGCGCCTACATTCCAAAACGCCAATCAGCCACGCCACCCGCCTGCCAGCCGCGCCAGTGCCCGACTGGTCCAAGCTCTCCCGCGATGACGCCGTCAGGGTGCTCCTGCGGGACGGCAGGATCATCTCGGGGCAGATTGACATGATCGCCGTGGACCGCAGCGTCTTTTGGGTGATCCAGTCGGCCGGTCGGGGGAGGGTGATGGTGTGCAGCTCCGACAAGCCCGTGGTGGTCCGCGCCGCAATGCCGTAATCCATTGCGGCAGGGCGTGAGCCGTGCCACAATAAGGCTAGGTTCATAAAATGAACGTCACGTTCACTTTTTTGGGACTGAGTAGCAAGTCCACCAGACAAAGAAGTCGGCCGGTACACAGGTGTACCGGGCGGCAAGGCAGAAGGGAAGGAACCATGTCCATCTCAGTAGGTCACCGAGCAATCGTCAGCGCCTTTGGCTGGGGGCACGGCCCCGCCCGCCGGACCGCCGCGGCCGTGCCGGCCGTGGAACGGCCGGTCACGACGACGGCGGTACCGTCCGCCGCCGAATCGGCCGCACTGGTGTGCTCCCCCTGGGAGGGCCTCTATCTCGAGCCGGCCCACCCCGTGTCCGCACGCGGGAACAGTGCAAAGGGAAACAATGCCACGACAGGCCAGCAGCTGGACTCGTTCCTCAGCAGCCTGATGTACGGCGAGTAAGCAGCAAAAGGCAAGCGCCATGACCGCCAAGATTTACTCCGACGCGGCGAGCGACGAGTCATCCACAGCATCAGCGGCCGACGACTGCGACGCCAACACCTGCTTTTACTGCACCAGCCCGGAAACGGACTGAGGAGGAACCCGGGCAGCCATTGACCGCCGATTCTTCTGGAACAAGACTTTCAGTGGGCCAGCAGCCCGCCACCGTCGACCAGGAGGAGCCAGCGATGACCACGCAGGAAACCGAGGCAGAGGAGGCCTACCGGGCCGGGAGGGAATGGTTCAAGAGTGCGGTGGTGTACCAGATCTATCCGCGCAGCTTCGCAGACTCGGACGGCGACGGCATCGGCGACCTCCGCGGAATCATCGGCAAGCTGGACTACCTGCAAAAGCTGGGCGTCGACGTCGTCTGGCTGTCCCCGGTGTACCGCTCGCCGCAGGATGACAACGGCTACGACATCAGCGACTACCAGGACATCGATCCCGTCTTCGGTGACCTGGAGACCCTCGACGAACTGCTCGACGGCCTGCACTCCCGCGGCATGAAGCTGGTGATGGACCTCGTGGTGAACCACACTTCGGACGAGCACCCGTGGTTCGTGGAATCCCGCTCCAGCCGGGACAACCCGAAGCGCGACTGGTACTGGTGGCGGCCGCCGCGCGAAGGAGCCGAACCCGGACCAGCAGCCCCCGGAGCCCCCGGCGCGGAGCCCAACAACTGGGGCTCGGCCTTCTCCGGGCCCGCGTGGGAGTACGACGACAGCACCGGGGAGTACTACCTGCACCTGTTCTCCAGGAAGCAGCCGGACCTCAACTGGGAAAACCCGGAGGTGCGGGCCGCCGTCTACGACATGATGAACTGGTGGCTGGACCGCGGCGTGGACGGCTTCCGGATGGACGTCATCAACTTCATCTCCAAGGAACAGTCGCTGCCGGACGGCCCGAAGGCCGAAGGCATGCTTTATGGCGACGGCGGCCCGCACTTCATCTGCGGGCCGCGCATCCACGAATTCCTGCAGGAGATGCACCAGGAAGTCTTCGCGGGACGGGACAAGGATCTGCTGACCGTGGGCGAGATGCCGGGCGTCACCGTCGAGGACGCCGTCCTGTTCACTGATCCGGGCCGCCGGGAGGTGGACATGGTGTTCCAGTTCGAGCACGTGGCATTGGACCAGGAGGGCGGCAACAAGTGGCGGCCCAAGAAGCTGCAGCTCACCGACCTAAAGAAGTCCCTGGGCCGCTGGCAGGACGGGCTTGCCGGGCGCGGGTGGAACAGCCTCTACTGGGGGAACCACGACCAGGCCCGGGCCGTTTCCCGGTTCGGCGACGACGGCCAGTACCGGGAGCTGTCGGCAAAAATGCTGGCCGCGGTCCTGCACCTGCACCGCGGCACGCCCTACGTGTACCAGGGCGAGGAGCTCGGCATGACCAACATGGCGTTCGGCGCCATCAGCGACTACCGCGACATCGAGGTCCTTAACCACCACCGGGAGGCCACCACGCATCTGGGCCACACCGATGCGGAGGTCCTGGCCGCCTTGGCACCTCTGAACCGGGACAACGCCCGGACACCGGTGCAGTGGGACGCCGGCCGGCACGGCGGCTTCACCACCGGCGCTCCGTGGATTGCCGTGAACCCGAACGCGAACACCATCAACGCCGCGGCGCAGGTTGACGACCCCGGGTCCGTGTTCAGCTTCTACCGGCAGGTGATCGCCCTCCGGCACTCGGAGCCGGTGGTGGCATACGGGGATTTCAGCATGCTGCTGCCTGACGACGAACACATCTATGCGTTCAAGCGATCGCTCCCGGAGGCCGAGCTTTTGGTGCTGGCCAACTTTTCGGGGACCGGCCGGTCCGCGGACGTCGACGGCGGCACTTGGTCGGGAGCCGAACTGGTCGTGGGGAACTACCCGCCCGAGCCTGACGGCGCCCCCCAATCTAACTCAGGGCAGCCGTTCGACCTGCGTCCGTGGGAGGTGAAGGTGTTCCGCCGGAGCCGCTAGCGCCCTTACGGCGCCAGCCGGTCGCCGGGGCGGTGGACGCGGAACCAGCGGTAGCCGTACCGTCCCAGCTCAACGGTGAACCCGCCGTCGGCCGCCAACGGTACGTTCCCGCCGTCGAACAGATCCAGCAGCATGGCGTCCCGGTAAGCCCGCCGCCCACCGTCCCTGGCCCCGGCGTTTGTTTCAGTCCCGACGTTCGCAGTGACCTTGACCGGTGCGTCGCCAAAGTTGTGCAGCAGCACCACGGTGGCCTCCGCCGAGCTGCAGCGGTGCGCGAAAACGGCCGGCTCCGGCTGGTCGAGGACGGCGAATTCGCCCCAGCCCAGTTCCGGTGATTCGCGGTACCGCTGGATAAGCGTCGCCATGAAGTTCCACAGGGACTTCGGATCCCGTTTGGCGGCGGCCGCGTTGACCTTTTCCGGTCCGTACTCGCCGCGGGGCAGCGGAACCACCAGCTCCGACACCTTGGCACTGGAGAAGCCGCCGTTCTTTCCGCCGTTCCACTGCATGGGCGTGCGGACGGCGGCGCGGCCCTTCTGCCGCAGGTCCTCGCCCATGCCGATCTCCTCGCCGTAGAAAAGCACCGGCGTGCCGGGCAGGGAGAACATCAGCGAGTAGACCATCCGGATCCTGTCGGCGTCGCCGTCCAGCATCGGCGGCAGCCGGCGCCGGAGCCCGCGGCCGTAGAGCTGCATGTTCTTGTCCGGGCCGAACGCGGCGAAAACCTCCTCCCGCTCGCCGTCGCTGAGCTTGTCCAGGGTGAGCTCGTCATGGTTGCGGACGAACATGGCCCAGTGGTTGTCCGGATGCAGCCGCGGACGGGTCTTTAGCGCCTCGGCCAGCGGGCGGGCGTCCTGCCGGGCGAGCGAGAGGTAGATGTGCTGCATGGACATGAAGTCGAACTGCATGTTCAGCTCGTTGCCCTCGGCGCCGCCGAAATACTCCAGCTGCTCCTTGTACGGCAGGTTGACCTCTCCCAGCAGCACCGCGCCGCCGTTTCGCCGGTTAACGAAGCTGCGCAGGGCGCTGAGGTAGTCGTGCGGATCGACGTTGGCTGCTTCATCCTTGGGCGCGCCGCGGGTCTCCAGGAAAAACGGGACCGCATCCAGCCGGAAACCGTCCAGCCCCAGCTCCAGCCAGAGGCCCATGGCCTTGGCGATCTCGTTGCGGACGCCGGGATTGGTGACGTTGAGGTCCGGCTGGTGCTCCATGAACATGTGCAGGTACCACTCGCCGGTGGCATCGTCCTGGGTCCAGATGGAGGTCTGTTCGCCGGGAAACACCACTTCCGAGGAGGTGTCCGGCGGCGGGTCGCTCCGCCAGACGTAGTAGTCCCGGTACGGGTTGTCCACGGATTTGCGGGCCTCAATGAACCAGGGGTGCTGGTTGGAGGTGTGGTTGACCACGAAGTCGGCGATCACCCGGATGCCGCGGTCCTTCGCGGTGCGGATGAACTCCACGAAGTCACCGAGGGTGCCGAAGCGGCGGTCGATGTCGAAGAAGTCCGTCACGTCGTAGCCGTCGTCCCGGTCCGGGGACGGATAGAACGGCATGAGCCAGATGCAGTTCACGCCCAGCGCCGCCAGGTAATCCACGCGCTGGGTCAGGCCGGCGAAATCACCGGTGCCGTCGCCGTCGCAGTCAAAGAACGTTTCCACGTCCAGGCAGTAGACGACGGCGGTCTTCCACCACAGGTCCGATGTCTCGGCGATGTTCATGCCACGGGCACCTTCCGCAGCTGCGGCAGGACGCTCTGGGCAAAGGCGTCGATGAAGGGCGCCTGGTCCTGCCCCACGAAGTGCAGGTACAGCTCGTCGAAGCCGAGGTCCAGGTACTCGCCCAGCCACTGCACGTGGCGGTCAAGGCTGGCGGAGACGTTGACGGACTTCCGCACCCGGGCCTCCCCGACGTCGGTGCTGACGCCGTCGAAGTGCGCCGCGGTCGGCAGGTCCCAGGGGATGGGCGGGGCGAAGACATTGGAACGCCACTGGTCCATCGCAATGGCGACGGCGTCCTCCTCCCGGGGAGCCCAGGACAGGTGGATCTGCAGCACGGCTTTCCCCTTGCCGCCCCCGGCCCGGTACGCCGCCAGCATTTCCGTGAGTTTTTCGGCCGGCTGGTTCACCGTCACCAGGCCGTCAGCCCAGCCGGCGGCCCGGCGGGCCGTGTCCACGCTGATGGCCGGTGCAATCAGGGGCGGGGGCGGCGACGGCACATCCCAGATCCGCGCCTGCTCCACGGTGACCAGCCCATGATGGGTGACCTCCTCGCCGGCATGCAGCCGGCGGATGACGTCCACGCATTCCTCCAGCCGCTGCTGCCGGGTTTCCTTCAGCGGCCAGGGGTCGCCCGTGACGTGCTCGTTCATGTTCTCGCCGCTGCCCGGAGCCATCCAGAACCGGCCGGGAAACATCGAGGCCAGCGTGGCGGAGGCATGGGCGATGATGGCCGGGTGGTACCGCTGCCCGGGTGCGGTGACCACGCCGAAGCGCAGGCCGGTGCTGGCAAGGGCGGCCCCCAGCCAGGACCACGCGAAGCCGGAGTGCCCCTGCCGGGCCGACCACGGCTCGATGTGGTCGGAGCACATGGCGGCGTCGAAGCCTGCCTCCTCGGCAAGCCGGACGTCCTTCAGGAGCTGGCCGGGGCTGATCTGTTCATGCGAAGCGTGGAAACCGATAGCTGCCATCCCTCATGTCTACCGGCGGCCGCGGGCCGTGTCGAGGGTGCACGCGCCGAAGCGGTGACATCAAACGGGGGTGGCATCCGGGCGGGCGCCGGGCAAGAATGGGGCCTATGCAGCTGCCGGTAATGCCCCCTGTCGCCCCGATGCTGGCCAAAGCGGTCGGCGCCATCCCCGAAGGCCGCCTGAGCTACGAGCCGAAGTGGGACGGATTCCGCTCCATCATCTTCCGTGACGGCGACGACGTGGAGATCGGCAGCCGCAACGAGAAGCCGATGACGCGCTACTTTCCGGAGCTCGTGGAGGCGCTGAAGGCCAACCTGCCGCCCAAATGCGTGATCGACGGCGAAATCGTCCTGGTGGGTGCCTCCGGGGACCGGCTGGACTTCGACGCCCTGCAGCAGCGGATCCATCCCGCGGCCAGCAGGGTCAAGCTGCTCTCCGAACAGACGCCGGCCAGGTTCGTCGCCTTCGACCTGCTGGCCCTCGGCGAGGAGGATTTCAGCGGCCGTCCCTTCGCCGAACGCCGCGCGGCCCTGGAACAGGCTTTGGCCGCGGCCAAGGCCCCGGTCCACCTGACCGCCGCCACGCAGGACGCGGAGCTGGCAGGAAAGTGGTTCCACCAGTTCGAGGGCGCCGGCCTGGACGGGATCATTGCCAAGCCGCTCGACGGGGCGTACCAGCCGGACAAGCGCGTGATGTTCAAGATCAAGCACGAACGGACCGCCGACGTCGTCCTGGCCGGCTACCGGGTACACAAGAGCGGCGCCGACTCCATCGGGTCGCTGCTGCTGGGCCTGTACAAGCCCGGCGGCGAACTAGCCAGCGTTGGCGTCGTCGGTGCCTTTCCGATGAAGCGCCGCAAGGAGCTTTTCGAGGAACTCCAGCCCCTGGTCACCAGCTTCGACGAGCACCCGTGGGCCTGGGCCAAGCAGGAGGAGGGCAGCCGGACACCGCGCAACGCGGAGGGCAGCCGGTGGAGCGCGGGCAAGGACCTGTCCTTCACGCCGCTGCGGCCGGAGCGGGTGCTGGAAGTGAAATACGACCACATGGAGGGTGAACGGTTCCGCCACACGGCCCAGTTCGTGCGGTGGCGCCCGGACCGGGACCCTGAGTCCTGCACCTGCGGACAGCTCGAGGAACCGGTGAAGTTCGACCTCGCCGAGGTGCTCGCCACCTGAAGGTGCGGACCGCCGTCGTGACCTTCTTTAAAACCAAAACGCCCTGAAAACGCCGCGACCCGCCGTGTGGCGATCCTGTTGGGAAGCAAACAGGGGCACGACGGCGGGTCGCAGGTCATGCGGGCGGGCGGAGGCTACTTGAGGCCGAGCTCCTTGGTGGGAACCTTGAAGGTCTCCTTCGCCGTGAGGGCCGAGACGGCTGCGATGACGCAGATGACCGCGGTGAAGATGCTGATCTGCACCCAGCCGCCGGGTTTGATGCCGCCCATGGCAGCCACGATCGCCGGAGCGAAACCGGCCATGAGGAAGCCGAGCTGGGTGCCGATGGCCAGGCCGGAGAAGCGGACCCTGGTGCTGAACATCTCGGCATAGAAGGAGGGCCAGACGGCGTTCGCTGCAGCATAGCCGCAGGAGAAGAAGGCGATGGCAGCCAGGAACATCAGCAGCACGTTGCCGGACTCGAGGCTCAGCAGGAACAGCGGGGCCAGCGCGGCGCTGGACAGGGCGCCGTAGATGTAGACGGGCTTCCGCCCGATGCGGTCGGCCAGCTTGCCGAACAGCGGCTGGGTGCCAAGGGCCACGAGGTTGGCGCCCACCACGAGCCAGAGGGTGATGGTGCCGTCCACGCCGGCAACGGTCTTGGCGTAGCTGATGGCAAGGGTGCCGAACACGGTGGAGACGGCGGCGATGAAGGCGCAGCAGATGACCCGGAGGACGTCGCGCCAGTGGGCCTTGAGCAGGTCGGCCACGGGCAGCTTGGCGATCTGGGCTGACTTCTGGGCGGCTTCGAAGGCCGGCGGCTCGTGCAGGGAGCGGCGGATGAAGAAAGCGACCACAACAACCACGGCGCTGAGCCAGAAGGGGATCCGCCAGCCGATGCCGTACTTGATCTCGTCCGGCAGGGCGAGGACCGGGATGAAGACGAGCGCGGCCAGGATCTGGCCGCCCTGGGTGCCGGTGAGGGTCCACGAGGTGAAGAAGGAGCGCTGGTTGTCCGGGGCGTGCTCCAGGGTCATGGAGGATGCGCCGGCCTGTTCACCGGCTGCGGAGAGGCCCTGGCAGAGACGGGCCAGCACCAGCAGGGCCGGAGCCCACCAGCCGACGGTGTTGAAGTCCGGCAGGCAGCCGATCAGGAAGGTGGACGCACCCATGAGGACCAGGGTGAACATGAGGACCTTGCGCCGGCCCACCCGGTCACCGAAGTGGCCCAGGATCACAGCGCCGACCGGCCGTGCGACGTAGGCGAAGCCGAACGTCGCAAAGGACATGATGGCTGCGTTGGCGTCAGCGCTCGGGAAAAACACGTGCGGGAAGATCAGCGCGGCTGCCGAGCCGAAGATAAAGAAGTCGTAGTACTCGACGGCGCTGCCGAGGAAGCTGGCAAGGGCTGCCTTCTTCGGGGTCCCGGCCGGGGCAGCGGTGCCCGGCGTGGTGGACGGAATGGTCTGGCTCATGGTGTTCCTTCGGGGGACGACGTTGTCGCGGGACAGATCAGGTGTCGCTGCCGCCGTCCTTGTTGAGGAAGGGGGCGGTTGGAGGTCCTTGGATAAACCCGGACTGAGTAGCCACATGGTGGGAGCTACTTGTGCGATACAGCAACTATGGCTGTGAGGGCAGTCACCTGTCAAGAAAGTTATCCGCCATCTAGAAATAGCTCTCACATTGTGGCAACATCGACATATGAATGTGAAGGAAGCCACAAGCGCAGAGGTCGTTAAAACAGCCGGCGCAGTTGAAGAAGCCGCCGCGGATGCCCCCGTCGAGGAAGTAAAGCCCGCGAAGGGTGAAGCCCGCACAGACATGGTGGGCAAGGCGCTGGGCCTGCTGGTCCTGCTGGGGGATGAGCCCCGCGGGGCCAGTGCGGCGGAGATTTCCCGGCGCGCGGACCTTCCGTTCAGCACCACATACCGTCTCCTCGGCTCACTCACCCGCGACGGCTTTGTGGACTACGAGCCCGACGGCCGCCGCTACCACCTCGGCCTGCGCATCTTCCAGCTGGGCCAGGCCGTCTCCAACCACCATGGCTTCGCCGGCACGGCGCTGCCCATTCTGCGCCGCGTGACCGAGCAGACGGGGGAAGCCACCATCCTCTCCGTCCGCGACGGCATCCACCATCTCACCGTGAACAAGGTGGACGGCCCGCAGACGTTCCGGGTGACCAGCGATCCGGGCTACCTCGGCGCGCTGCACACTACCTCCGTGGGCAAGGCGCTTGTCGCGTTCGCGGAGGACGAGGACCGCGAACGGCTGCTCGAAGACCTCCCGCTGGAGCCGCTGACCAGCCTCTCCATCACGGACCGGGATGCCTTCCGCGCCGAGATCGAGAAGGTCCGGCGGCAGGGTTACGCCGTCATGGACGAGGAGAACGAGCTCGGCATGCGCGCCGTGGCGGTGCCCGTCTTCAACTCCCAGGGCACCGCCTTCGCCTCCCTGGCCACCGCGGTTCCGGTCTTCCGGCTCAGCATGGAGGCGCTGGTGGCGACGGTGCCCCTGCTGCAGGCGGCCGCCGTCGAGCTTTCTGCCCGGCTGCCGCAGCGCTGAGCCGAACGAACGAATAAATTTGTTCGCATCTAGAACACTAGTGCAATATGTGAACTTTGCTGTACTGTTATTCCCATCACCCAGCCAGCAGGGGGCGTCACCGGCGCCATCAGTGGCCGAGTGCCGTTGTCGAAGGAGCCGAACGCATGAGCAATCGAACCGAGTCCTACCTCATAGGACTTGTCGGGGATGGCGTGATGCCGTCGCTTTCACCCCACATGCACGAGCGTGAAGGCGACGTCCAGGGTGTCCGGTACCTGTACCGCCCCATCGACCTGCACGAGCTCGACCTTCCGGCCTCCGCCGTCGGCGACCTGCTGCAAAGCGCGTACCGGATGGGCTTCAACGGGCTGAACGTCACCCACCCCTGCAAGCAGCTGGTCCTCCAGCACCTCGACGAAATCGCCCCGGACGCCGAACGGCTGGGCGCCGTCAACACGGTGGTGATCCAGGACGGCCGGTTCATCGGCCACAACACAGACTTCTCCGGCTTTGCCGCCGCCCTCGCCTCCGGACTTCCGGGCGCCAAGCTGGACCGGGTGGTGCAGCTGGGAGCGGGCGGGGCCGGATCGGCTGTCGCCTACGCCCTACTCACCGCCGGCGTGCAGACGCTGGAACTGGTGGACATGGATCCGGCGCGCTGCGCCGAACGGGCCGCCGAGCTGGCCGGCTTCTTCCCGGACCGCACCGTCACGGCCCGCACGACGGCGGAGCTGCCGCAGCTGATGCCCGCCGCCGACGGGCTGGTGCACTGCACGCCCGTGGGGATGGCGGCCCACCCGGGAACGCCGCTGGACATGGCACTCGTCGAGCCCCGGCACTGGGTGGCGGACATCGTCTACCGCCCCATCGAAACCGAGCTGGTCCGGGAGTCGCGGGCCAAGGGCTGCCAGGTGCTCGACGGCGGACGCATGGCCGTGGGCCAGGCCGCCGACGCCTTCCGGATCTTCACAGGGCTTGAGCCCGACGCCGACCGGATGCGCGCCCACTTCCTGGAGCTCATCGCCGCCGAAGAGGTGGCCGTTTAATGCGCACCGGAATCGCCACCGTCTGCCTCTCCGGCACGCTGAAGGAAAAGATGCAGGCCTGCGCCATTGCAGGCTTCGACGGCATCGAAATCTTCGAGCAGGACCTGGTCACCTCCCCGCTGAGCCCCGAAGACGTCCGCAGGATGGCCGCGGACCTGGGCCTCACGCTGGATCTCTACCAGCCGTTCCGCGACTTCGACAGCGTCCCCGGGGACCTGCTGGCGGCCAACCTCCGCCGGGCGGAAGCCAAGTTCCGGCTCATGTCCCGGCTGGGCATGGACACCATCCTGGTCTGCTCCAACGTCGGCACCGCCACGATCGACGATGACGACCTCCGCGCGTCGCAGCTTGCCGCCCTGGCGGAGCTCGCCGGCGGGCACGGCGTCAAGGTCGCCTACGAGGCCCTCGCGTGGGGCAAGTACGTCAACGACTACGAACACGCCCACCGCCTCGTTGGGATGGTGGACCACCCCAGCCTCGGCACCTGCCTGGACTCATTCCACATCCTGTCCCGCGACTGGGACACCGCGCCGATCGAGGACTTCAACGCGGACAAGATCTTCTTCGTCCAGGTGGCCGACGCCCCCAAGCTCTCCATGGACGTGCTCTCCTGGAGCCGGCACTACCGCGTCTTCCCGGGCGAGGGCCAGTTTGAGCTCGCCAAGTTCATGGGACACGTGGTCCGCGCCGGCTACACCGGGCCGGTATCGCTGGAGGTCTTCAACGATGTTTTCCGCCAGTCCGACGTCGAACGCACCGCCGTCGACGCCATGCGCTCGCTGATCTGGCTGGAGGAGCAGAGCGCCAAATGGCTGGAGACGAACGCTCTGGCCCCCTCCGGGAGCGCCGCCGGTGCCACTGGCACCCAGGCTGCCGCCCGCCGTCGTTATCCGATGGAACTGGCAACACTGCCGCAGGTGGCAGAGCCCGCCGGCTTTAACTTCGCCGAGGTCAAGGCCGCGGACACCGGGGTGCTGGAAACGGTCCTCGGCCAGCTCGGCTTCGAGTTCAACGGCCGCCACCGCACCAAGGACGTCCAGCTCTGGACCATGGGCCACGCCCGCGTGATCATCAACGAACAGGCCCCCGAAGCGGCCGAACCGGCCATCGCCGCCTTGGGGTTCGACGTCGACTCCCCGGTGATTGCCTCCGCCCGCGCCCAGCAGCTCAAGGCCCCCGTGGTTCCACGCAAGAGCCAGGCCAACGAGGAAGTTTTCCAGGGCTTCGCGGCCCCCGACTCCACCGAAATCTTCCTGTGCCAGGGCAACCCGGACGGGACCGCTGCGTGGACCCGCGAATTCGGCGAGGGGCTGGAAGTGCCCTCCGGCGCCCGGACCGCGGTGATCGACCACGTGAACCTGGCCCAGCCGTGGCAGCACTTCGACGAGGCCGTCCTCTTCTATACGAGCGCGCTGGCGCTGGAGCCGCTGCCGTACGCGGAGGTTGCGAGCCCCAGCGGGCTGGTCCGCTCGCAGGTCATGCAGACCTCGGACCGGGACGTCCGGCTCGTCCTGAACCTCGCGCCGCTGATCCAGCAGGAGGGGGCGCGCAAGAGCTACCAGGAGCACATCGCCTTCGCGGTGGATGACCTGGTGGCCACCGCCCGCGCCGCGCGCGACCGGGGACTGGCCTTTCTGCAGATCCCGGAGAACTACTACGAGGACCTGGCCGCCCGGTTCGACCTCGACCCCGGGCTCCTGGCCACGCTGCGCGACCTGAACCTGCTCTACGACCGCGACGCCGACGGCGAGTTCCTGCACTTCTATACCGCCACGGTGGGCAGCGTGTTCTTCGAAATGGTGGAACGGCGCGGCAACTACGACGGCTACGGAGCACCTAACGCGCCGGTGCGGCACGCAGTCCAGTACGACCACCTGCACCAACTGACCCAAACCAACCGCTGATCTCAACCGCAGATCGAATTGCCCAACCACAGATTGAAAGGAGGCTGCTGTGCCTGAAGACGTGAATCTCGCAACGTACAACGCCGACGCGCTGACCGAGGACCTGTCGGACGCAGTACCCGCAACCCCGGCCGCAACCCAGGCCGTCCCCACGGTCCCCGCAGAGAAGCCCCGCGTGGAAACCCAGCAGGATCTCAACGCGGAGATCAAAGCCATCGGAGACGCCTACTCCCGGGCGCTGAAGGACGGCGCGGCACCGGAAACCCAGCCGCGCCTGGACTTTCCGCCCTACCGCAGCAGCCTCCTGCGCCACCCCACCAAGAGCCTGCACCACGCGGACCCGGAAACCATCGAGCTGTACTCCCCGGCGTTCGGCCACCAGGACGTCCACGAGCTGGAAGCGGACCTGACCATCCAGCACAACGGCGAACCGCAGGGCGAACGCATCATCGTCGCCGGCCGCGTGCTCGACGGTGACGGCCGCCCGGTTGCCGGCCAGCTGGTGGAGATCTGGCAGGCCAACGCCGCCGGCCGCTACATCCACAAACGCGACCAGCACCCCGCACCGCTGGACCCCAACTTCACCGGCGTGGGCCGCTGCATCACCGGCCCGGACGGCTCCTACCGCTTCACCACCATCAAGCCCGGCGCGTACCCGTGGAAGAACCACCTGAACGCCTGGCGGCCTGCGCACATCCACTTCTCGCTGTTCGGCCAGGAGTTCACCCAGCGCATCGTCACCCAGATGTACTTCCCGGGCGACCAGCTCTTCCCGCTGGACCCGATCTACCAGTCGATCGTGGACCAGGACGCCCGCGACCGCCTCGTGGCCACCTACGACCACGACCTGACGGAGCCGGAATGGGCACTGGGCTACAACTGGGACATCATCCTGACGGGCTCCAAGCGGACCTGGACCGAGAACGAGGCGCTGGGCGCGGAAGGCGACGACCATGAGTAACTCCACCAAGCTTGTTCCCACCCCGGGCCAGACCGTGGGCCCCTTCTACGGCTACGCCCTGCCCTACAACAAGGACCGCGAACTGCTGGCCCCCGGGTCCCCGGGCTCCATCCGCCTGCAGGGTACCGTGTACGACGGCGCGGGGCACGCCATTCCGGACGCCATCCTTGAAATCTGGCAGCCGGACACAGAGGGCAACGTCGTGCACCGGACCGGTTCGCTCGTCCGCGACGGCTACACCTTCACCGGCTTCGGCCGCAGCGCCGTGGGCAACACCGGCGTCTACACCTTCACCACGGTGAACCCCGGCCCCACCGAACCCGGCGCGGCGGCCTTCATCTCTGTGGCAGTCTTTGCCCGCGGCCTGATGAACCGGCTCTTCACGCGCGTTTATCTGCCGGAGAACGAGGAAGCACTGGCCAAGGACCCGCTGCTGTCCTCGCTGGATCCCGAGCGGCGCAAGACGCTGATCGCACGCCGCGACGCCGACGGCGGCCTCACCTGGGACATCCGCCTGCAGGGCGAGGGCGAAACCGTCTTCCTCGACTTCCAGGGAACTGAAACCAACACCGGAACCGGGGGCGCCGCAAAGTGACCGGGTTCCAGGCAGCGGGTTCCGGCGGTGCCGGGCTCCAGGGCGACGTCGGGCTGCTCAGTCCCGTGTCGGCGTCGCCCCTCGTGACGGCGCTGACCGGCGACCGTGCCGTCCTCGCGGCGATCCTCGCCGTCGAGGCCGGCTGGGCCGCAGTGCTCGAGCAGCACGACCTCGCGCCGTCCGGTTCCGCTGCCGTGGTGGCCCACGCCGCCGACGCCTCCCGGTACGACCTTGCCGATATCGCCCGCCGCGCCCAGGGCGGAGGGAACCCCGTGATCCCGCTGCTGGCCGACCTCCGGACCCAGGTTAAGGCACTGGACGGTGCCGGTGTCGGCGCCAATGGCGTTGGTGCGCAGCGTGCGGTGCACACCTCGCTGACCAGCCAGGATGTTCTGGACACCGCCCTGATGCTGGTGGCCCGCAACACCGTTGCGGCGCTGCTCGCCGATGTGAAGGGTACGACGGCGGCGCTCGCCCGCTTGGCGGAACAGCATGCGGACACGCTGTGCGTCGGCAGGAGCCTGACCCAGCATTCGCTGCCGTTCACGTTCGGACTCCGGGCTGCGCAGTGGTTCCAGGGGCTCGCGGCTGCGGCGCGCCGGCTCGAGGCGCTGGAGCTGCCGGTGCAGTTCGGCGGCGCGGCGGGAACGCTGGCCGCCGGGACTGTGCTGACGTCAGGCTCGGGCACGGACCCCTTTGCACTGTCTGACGCTCTTGCCGCCCAACTGGGCCTCGCCGCCGCGCCGGCACCCTGGCACACCAACCGGCTGGCCGTGACGTCGCTCGGCGACGCCGTGGCCGCCGTCGTGGATGCCCTCGGCAAGATCGCCGCCGACGTCCTGTTCCTGAGCCGTCCCGAGGTGGCCGAGGTGGCCGAACCGCGCGCCCCCGGCCGCGGAGTTTCCTCGGCGATGCCGCAAAAGCAGAACCCGGTGCTGTCCGTGCTGGTCCGCAGCGCTGCCCTGCAGGCTCCCGGCCTGGCTGCGCAGCTGCACCTTGCCGCAGCCACCTTCAACGACGAACGTCCCGACGGTGCGTGGCATACCGAATGGCCGGCCCTGCGCCACCTGCTCGCCCTGGCCCTCGGAGCCGCTGGCCACCTGAGGGAACTTGCCGAGGGTCTGCAGGTCCTCCCCGAGGGCATGCGGCGGAACCTGGACCTGTCCGGGCCGCTGCTGCTCAGCGAAGGGGTCTCCGCTGCCGTGGCGCCGCTTCTTTCGGCTGCCGGAGCTGGTGCCGACGGGAAGCAGCAGCTGCAGGCCGTCGTCGACAAAACGCTCGAGGCCCCGGCCGCCGAACAGGCAGCCGTCTACCGAAGGCTGCTGCGCGATGCCGTCCCCGCGGACCGGCTCTCCGACGATCGGCTCGAGGAGCTGCTGGACCCCGCCAGCTACCTCGGGCAGGCCGCCGAGATCTCGCGGCGGATCCTCGCTGTCTTCGCGGATTTTGCGGGTCCTTCAACTTCAACAGCTTCAACCGAACCCGACGGAAACGGAGATTCCCGTGGCTAAACCAGCAGTGAAGGCAGTGCTGCTTTCCCCCCAGCGCGCGCTGGGCGACAGACCGCTCCTGATCGTGGGGCCGTCGCTCGGCACCTCCTCCGTGCTGTGGTCCCAGGCCGGCTCCCTCCTGGGCAACGACTTCGATGTGGTCGCCTGGGACCTGCCCGGCCACGGTGTCTCTCCGGCCGCTGCTGAAACCTTCAGCGTCGCCGACCTGGCGGACGCCGTCGTCGAGCTTGTCGACTCAATCGCGCCCGGCGAGAAATTCCACTACGCCGGCGTCTCCCTGGGCGGCGCCGCCGGCCTGCAGCTGGGCATCAAGCACGGTGACCGACTCAAGAGCCTCTCCGTCCAGTGCTCCGGCGCCAAGCTCGGCACCCCCGAGGGTTGGCTTGAGCGCGCTGAGACCGTCCGAAACCAGGGCACCCCGGTGATGATCCAGGGCTCGGCCGAACGCTGGTTCGCCCCCGGATTCATGGACCGCGACCCCGAGTTCAGCAGCCGGCTCCTGCACTCCCTGCGCGACGCCGACCGCTTCAGCTATGCCTTCTGCTGCGAGGCCCTGGCCGGCTTCGATGTCCGCGACCAGCTCGGCAGCATCACCGTCCCGACGCAGGTGGTGGCCGGCGCGCTGGACGGCGTGGCGCCGCCGTCGATGGCCGAAGAGGTAGCCGCAGGAATCACCGCTGGCGGCGGCACTGCCTCCGCCGCGACCCTTGAGGGCGTGGCACACCTGGCTCCCGCAGAGGCACCGGCCCACGTGACCGAGCTGATGCGCAGCCTCATCACCTGGGCCGAATCACGGGGAGCAGCCAAATGAGCGGCACCGAAGCCACCGGCACGCAGGCGGCCGGCACGGTGGCATCTGGAACCCAGCGCAACGGGGTGGTCCAGCCTGACGCCACCAGCCAGGAGATTTACGACGGCGGCATGGTGGTCCGGCGCGAAGTGCTCGGTGACGCGCACGTGGACCGGGCCAACGCCAACATGGACGCCTTCACCGAGGACTTCCAGGACATGATCACCCGCATCGCGTGGGGCGGAATCTGGACCCGTCCGGGCCTGCCGCGCCAGATGCGCTCCGCCGTCACCATCACCGCCATGGTGGCGCACGGGCACTGGGAAGAGCTGGCCATGCACATCCGCGCGGCCATCCGCAACGGCCTGAGCAGGGACGAGATCAAGGAGATCCTGCTGCAGACCGCCATCTACTGCGGAGTCCCCTCCGCCAACACCGCCTTCAAGACAGCCCAGCAGGTCTTCCAGCAAATGGACAACGCGGCCATGGACAACGCAACCATGGACACCCCTGCAACTGACACCCCACCCAACTAGCTCGCATTAATTGCCAGCCAGTTGGGCCCAGACAATTCGAGGAATTCATGAACCAGGCTTTTGTTTACGACGCCGTACGCACGCCGTTCGGGAAGTTCGGCTCCGGGCTTGCCGGTGTGCGGCCGGACGACCTTGCCGCCCATGTGATCAAGGAGTCCGTGAAGCGCGCTCCGGGACTTGATGTGGAGCGCATCGACGAGGTGGTGTTCGGCAACGCGAACGGCGCCGGCGAGGAGAACCGCAACATCGCCCGGATGGGTACACTGCTGGCCGGGCTCCCGGTTTCGATCCCGGGCACCACGGTGAACCGTCTGTGCGGTTCGTCGCTGGACGCGGCGATCATCGCGTCCCGGCAGATAAACGCCGGCGACGCGGATCTGGTGCTGGTGGGCGGCGCGGAATCGATGTCGCGGGCGCCGTGGGTGCTGCCGAAGACGGAGAAGCCGTACCCGGCCGGGGACATGACGCTGGCATCCACCACACTGGGCTGGCGCCTGGTGAACAAGGCCATGCCGAAGGAGTGGACCATCTCGCTGGGCGAGGCCACCGAACGGCTGCGGGAGAAGTACGGGGTGACCCGGGCCCAGCAGGACGAGTTTGCCGCTGCCTCGCACAACCTGTCCGCCGCCGCGTGGGACGAGGGCTTCTACGACAACCTGGTGGCCCCGGTGCCGGGCACCGACCTGGTCCGCGACGAAAGCATCCGCCCCGGCTCGTCGGCCGAGAAGCTCGCCGGGCTGAAGACCGTGTTCCGTCCCGAGGCCGACGACGCCGCGTCCGGCGCCACGAAGGGCGGCACGGTCACCGCCGGGAACGCGTCCCCGCTCTCCGACGGTGCGTCGGCGGCGTGGATCGGGTCCGAGAGCGCTTCGTCGATCCTGGGTTTGGAGCCGCTGGCGCGGATCGCCGGGCGCGGCGCGCACGGCAACGACCCCCAGTTCTTTGGCTTCGCGCCGGTGGAGGCGGCGAACAAGGCTCTCGCGAAGGCGGGCATCGGCTGGGACCAGGTGGGCGCCGTCGAACTTAACGAAGCGTTCGCCGCGCAGTCCCTGGCCTGCATCAACGCCTGGGGCATCGACCCGTCCATTGTGAACCGGCACGGCGGCGCGATCGCGATGGGCCACCCCCTCGGCGCCTCCGGCACCCGCATCCTGGGCACCCTCGCCCGCTCCCTGCAGGCCTCCGGGCAGCGGTGGGGTGTCGCGGCGATCTGCATCGGCGTCGGGCAGGGTCTCGCCGTCGTCCTCGAAAACGTAACCGCCACTACCGGAAAGGCATAGGCGATGCTGAAGTTCGTTGACACGGTCGACGAGGCCGTCGCGGCCGTCAAGGACGGCTCCACCGTGATGATCGGCGGGTTCGGCAACGCCGGGCAGCCGTTCGAACTGATCGACGCGCTGCTGGACTCCGGCGCCACCGACCTCACCGTGGTGAACAACAACGCCGGCCAGGGCGACCAGGGCCTCGCTTTGCTGATCAAGGAAGGCCGGGTGCGGAAGATGATCTGTTCCTTCCCGCGGCAGTCCGACTCCTGGCACTTCGACGCCAAGTACAAGGCCGGGCAGATCGAGCTCGAGCTGGTGCCGCAGGGCAACCTGGCCGAACGGATCCGCGCCGCCGGCGCCGGGATCGGCGGGTTCTTCACGCCCACCGGGTATGGCACCATGCTGGCCGAGGGCAAGGAAACCCGGATCATCGACGGCCGCGGCCAGGTGTTCGAAACCCCCATCCACGCCGACGTCGCGCTGATCAAGGCGCTGAAGGCCGACGGCGTGGGGAACCTCGTGTACCGCAAGACGGCCCGGAACTTCGGTCCGATCATGGCCGCCGCCGCGAAACACACCATCGTGCAGGTCTCCGAGATCGTGCCCACCGGTTCCCTGGACCCGGAGAACATCGTGACCCCCGGTATTTACGTCAACAGCATCGTCCGTATTGATTCCAGCGGTGCAGCAGTCGCCGGCACTGACCTGAAAGGACAGGTGGCCTGAGATGAGCCTTGTAGAAACGTCCATCCAGACGTCCGAAACCCCGCTGGGCCGGGACGACCTCGCCAAGCTGGTGGCCCGCGACATCGCCCCCGGCTCGTTCGTGAACCTCGGCATCGGCCAGCCCACCCTGGTCTCGAACTACCTCAAGCCCGAGCAGAACATCACCCTGCACACCGAAAACGGCATGCTCGGCATGGGACCGGTCGCCACCGGAGACCAGGTCGACGGGGACCTGATCAACGCCGGCAAGATCCCCGTCACCGAACTCCCCGGAGCCTCGTACTTCCACCACGCCGACTCGTTCGCGATCATGCGCGGCGGGCACCTGGACATCTGCGTCCTCGGCGCGTTCCAGGTCTCCGCCACCGGGGACCTCGCCAACTGGCACACCGGCGCACCCGACGCGATCCCCGCCGTGGGCGGTGCGATGGACCTGGCCACCGGCGCCAAGGACGTCTTCGTGATGATGACCCTGCTGACCCGGGAAGGCGCGTCCAAGATCGTCGAGGCGTGCACGTACCCGCTCACCGGCGTCGGCTGCGTCACCCGCGTCTACACCGACAAAGCCGTCTTCCTCACCGGCCCCGACGGCGTCCGCGTCCGCGAAACCTTCGGCTGCACCCTCGAGGAACTGCAGGCCCTGGTGCCCGTCCCCCTCACCGCAGCCCCCGCCGTCGGACAGTAACGTTTTCCCACATCCCAGCGCGAACGTACAGTTGTGGCCCCAAATTGCCCGGTTCAAGGGGCCACAACTGTACGTTCGCGCTTGTGGCTGGGGCCTAAGGTGTCCGTTCGCGCTGGAAAAGGGCTAATAGGATTGGTAACCATGACCGACGCAGCAGCAGGGACCACGCCACGGGCGGGCCGCCCGCCCAAGGACGGGGCGGCGCCGACGGCGAGTGACCAGTATGTGCAGTCGCTGGCGCGGGGGCTCGCGGTGATCCGCGCGTTCGACACGGAGCACGCTGACATGACGCTTACCGAGGTGGCTGCACGCACCGATCTCACCCGCGCCACAGCCCGGCGATTCCTGCACACGCTTGTGGAGCTGGGCTACGTCCGCACCGACGGCAAGACTTTCGCGCTCACGGCCCAGGTGCTGCAGCTCGGCTACGCCTATCTTTCCGGTCTCTCGCTGCCGCAGCTGGCCCAGCCGCACTTGGAGGAACTGTCCCTGAAGCTTGGGGAGTCGACGTCGGCAGCGGTGCTGGACGGAACCGACATCGCCTACATCGCCAGGGTGACCACCCGCCGGATCATGACGATTGGCATCACCGTGGGCACCAGGTTCCCCGCCTATGCCACGTCGATGGGCCGGGTACTTCTTGCCGGGCTCCCTCCCGAGCAGCTGAAGGAATACCTGGCGGCGGCGGAGATCAAGCCGCTCACTCCGCGCGCGATCGGCACAGTGAAGGACCTGCTGGCCGTCCTCGACAAAGTCCGGGCACAAGGCTGGTGCCTGCTGGACCAGGAGCTCGAACTGGGGCTGATGTCCGTGGCCGCGCCTGTTTATCACGGCCCGAAGGTGGTGGCAGCCGTCAACGTTTCGCTGCAGGCCCAGTCGGTGGCAGCCAAGCCGGATCCCCAGGCGTACCTCGAGTCCGTGACGAAGGAAATCGTGGCCACGGCAGAGCGGATCTCCTTGGATTTCTCCAGCGGCCGATAGCCGTAGTCAGGCGCCACCCGCGAACGCATGTCCCGCTATTCCCCGTCGGTCCGCGCTCATTCGCGGTGGGGTCGTGAGCGGAAGTATTGGTTGCGGCGGGGTTTTCGGTGGGGGTCGAGTTCTGGTGGGGGTTTGAACCAGGGGACTTCGTTGGTGACTTCGATGGTCCAGTTTTCTTTGTGGATGAGGTGGTGGTGGTGGCTGCAGAGCAGGACGCCGTTGGCGGTGCTGGTGGGTCCGCCTTGTGACCAGTAGGTGATGTGGTGGGCTTCGCACCAGGGTGCGGGCATGGTGCATTGGGGGAACGCGCAGCCTTGGTCGCGGGCCATGATGGCCTTGCGGATGTGGGGCGGGAAGACCCTGGTGGTGCGGCCGACGTCGAGGATTCTGCCTTGGCTGCCGAGGAGGACGGGGGTGATGTCGGCGTCGCAGGCGATTTTGCGGATCGTGGCCGGGTTCACCGGGCCGCTGAACGCGAACAGGGCGGTGCCGTCAGCGCTGTGGCCGGTGGAGGCAGGCTGCCGTCCTGGTGCGCCCTGGGTTTGGAGGAGGTTTTGGTTCTGCCATTGCTCGACGGTGGCGTAGAGGTCGCGGTAGTCGATGGTGGCCAGGATTTGGGGGCGGTGTCCGCCGTTGGCGGGCAGCGCGTCGGTGGTGAGGGCAGCCTTCAGCGCGCCGACGAGCCCGTCGAGGCGTTTCTGCCCCTGGGAGCGGTGGTCAAGGTCGATCTCCGGGACGCCGGGGGTGTCCCAGCGGGCCAGGACAGCATCAGGGTCCGCCGCCGCGCCGGTCACGTTGCTGGTTGTTCCTTCGCCGCCGGTGCCTTGGCCGCCGTCCCCTGCGCCGTCCCCGGTGCCGTTTTCGTGTCCTGGTGTGGTGGTGCGGGGGTTGGTGGCGGTGTTCATGGCGGTGGTGATGGTTTCGAACTGTTCGGCGGTGGCGAAGATTTCCAGGTGGTGCAGGCCGTGTTTGG
>NZ_JBHTZA010000008.1:0-3304 GCF_042790555.1 Arthrobacter sp. NPDC056727
CCACCAGAAAGGTGGGGCCCGCCGTCGTTTTATAAGACTGAGCTTTGTGGAACTTAGCTCTGTGGCACTAGGCCACTAGTGTGCGTGGTCTCCGCGGCTGTACTCGTAAACCCAGCCTACGAGGGCCACCACCGCCATGCCGCCGGCGATGAAGACGATCCAGAAGCCCACGGCCAGGCCGAGGAACCCTGCTGCGCAGGAGAGGCCCAGTACCAGCGGCCACCAGCTCCACGGGCTGAAGTGGCCCTGCTCGCCGGCGCCTTCGTGGATTTCGGCGTCCGCACGGTCCTCGGGACGCATGCCCACGCGCTTGCCGGTGAAGCCCAGGTACGCACCGATCATGCCTGCCAGGCCGCCTACCAGGAGGATGCCCAGGATGCCGACCCACTCAGACCAGTTGGTGAGGAAGCCGTAGATGATGGAAACCGGAACGAAGAAGAAAACTCCTGCCCCAAAAATCCATGACTCGATTCTCATTGCGCGGTGTCCTTCTGATCGGCGTTGCCAAGCACACTTGCTGCAGGTGCCGGCGACTCAACGGTGTGTGACTGGGAGAGCTCGGGGTGGTGCAGGTCCAGTGCCGGGCGCTCCGAGCGGATGCGCGGCAGGGACGTGAAGTTGTGCCGCGGCGGCGGGCAGGACGTGGCCCACTCCAGCGAGGCACCGAAGCCCCAGGGATCGTCAACCTGAACCTTCTCGGCGTTGCGTGCGGTGATGTACACGTTCCAGAAGAACGGGATCAGGGACGCACCCAGGACGAAGGAGGAGATGGTGGAGAACTGGTTCATCCAGGTGAAGTTGTCCTCGACCAGGTAGTCGGCGTACCGGCGGGGCATGCCCTCGACACCGAGCCAGTGCTGGATCAGGAAGGTGCCGTGGAAGCCCAGGAACAGGAGCCAGAAGTGGATCTTGCCGAGGCGCTCGTTGAGCATCTTGCCCGTCCACTTCGGCCACCAGAAGTAGAAGCCGGCGAACATCGCGAACACCACGGTGCCGAACACCACGTAGTGGAAGTGGGCCACCACGAAGTAGGAGTCGGAGACGTGGAAGTCCAGCGGCGGGGACGCCAGGATGATGCCGGTCAGGCCGCCGAAGAGGAACGTGATGAGGAAGCCGATGCTCCACAGCATGGGGGTCTCGAACGTCAGCGAACCGCGCCACATGGTGCCGATCCAGTTGAAGAACTTCACGCCGGTCGGGACTGCGATCAGCATGGTCATGAAGGAGAAGAACGGCAGCAGCACGGATCCGGTGACGTACATGTGGTGTGCCCACACGGTCACGGAGAGAGCAGCAATCGCGATCGTGGCGTAGACCAGGCCCTTGTAGCCGAAGATGGGCTTGCGGCTAAAGACCGGGAAGATCTCGGACACGATGCCGAAGAACGGCAGGGCGATGATGTACACCTCGGGGTGCCCGAAGAACCAGAACAGGTGCTGCCACAGGACGGCGCCGCCGTTCTCCGGGTCGAAGATGTGGGCACCGAAGCGGCGGTCCGCACCGAGGGCGAACAGCGCTGCGGCCAGCGGCGGGAACGCCATCAGGACCAGGATGGCCGTGACGAGGGTGTTCCAGGTGAAGATCGGCATGCGCCACATGGTCATGCCGGGGGCGCGCATGCAGATGATGGTGGTGATGAAGTTGACCGCACCCAGGATGGTGCCGAAGCCGGACAGTGCCAGGCCGAAGACCCACAGGTCACCGCCGACGCCGGGGCTGAAGGTGGTGTTGGAGAGCGGTGCGTAGGCGAACCAGCCGAACGATGCAGCACCCTGCGGGGTGATGAAACCGGAAACGGCGATGGTGGAGCCAAACAGGAAGAACCAGAAGGCCAGCGCGTTCAGCCGCGGGAAGGCGACGTCGGGTGCGCCGATCTGCAGCGGCATGATCACGTTCGCAAAGCCCGCGAAGAGCGGGGTGGCGAACATGAGCAGCATGACCGTGCCGTGCATGGTGAACAGCTGGTTGTACTGTTCCTTGGTCTGCAGGATCTGCATGCCGGGTTCGAAGAGTTCGGCGCGGATCAGCAGCGCCATCACGCCGCCGAAGCAGAAGAACACGAAGGACGCGATCAAGTACATGTACCCGATGGTCTTGTGGTCGGTGGAGGTGATCCAGTTGACGACGATGCGCCCCTTGGATTTGGGAACTACGGGAGCCTCGAGGATCCCGGGGGTCTGGGTGTAAGTAGCCACTTCGCTTCCCTTACTTCGTTGCGTTCAGGTTCGGGTTGCGGTCATACTCTTCGCCGAGCAGGCCCGTGTTGCCGTCCTGGCGCAGCTGGTTCATGTGAGCCGCGAATTCGGACTCGGAAACAACCTTGACGCGGAACAGCATTTCGGAGTGGTACTCACCGCAGAGCTCGGCGCACTTGCCGTCGTAGGTGCCCTCTTTGGTGGGGGTGAACCGAATGTAGTTGGTCTTGCCCGGGATCATGTCCCTCTTCTGCAGGAATGCAGGAACCCAGAAGGAGTGGATGACGTCGCGCGAGTTCAGTTCCAGGTCAACGGACTTGTTGACGGGCAGGTACAGGGTGGGGAGCTTCTCCTTGTCCACCTCCTTGCCTGTCAGGTGGGCCTGGACACCGGCTTCGTGGAGGTCCTCGGTGACGACCTGGCCCTTCTTGTAGTTGAAGTCCCAGGCCCACTGCTTGCCGCGGACGTCCACTACGACGTCGGCCGGCTGCGAGCGGTCATCGATCGCCTGCTGGTCACGGTCGGTGAAGTAGAAGAACACCAGGACCATGAACAGCGGGATCGTCAGGTAGAAGACCTCGAGGGGCAGGTTGAAGCTGGTCTGCCGCGGGAAACCCACGGTGCCCTTGCGGCGGCGGTAGGCCACGAGGCACCAGACGATCAGACCCCAGGTGATGATGCCCACCACGAGGGCGGCAATCCATGAGTTGACCCAGAGGTCCATGATGCGGTCAGTGTGATTGGTGGTGCCACGCTCGGTGGGCAGCCACCCCTTCTCTACCTCTGGCGAACATCCAGTCAAAACCAACGCGCCGGCAGTTGCCAAGCCAGTGATCATTGTGATCGTTTTGCGTCGGCTGCCGGTTCGGTTCTGCGAACTCACAGACGGCCCTTCCTACTTGTTGCTGTTGCCTGGGCGGCAAAAAGCTTCCCGGGCACACTAAAAGTTTTACTACTCGGTGTAGAGCTTACCGCTCCCCGCAGGTTTTCGCCCACATGTCCCCACCGTGTGGCGGGGGGGGGGGGGGAGGGCGGCCCCCCCCCGCAGTGGTGGTGGGGGGGGGGGGAGCGAAGGTGTTGGGAGAAACAACGCCCCGGCAGGGCGCCCC
>NZ_JBHTZA010000008.1:3314-215585 GCF_042790555.1 Arthrobacter sp. NPDC056727
AATTCTTTTCGCTCGGTGTCTCCCCCCCCCCCCCCCCGCTCGTTCCCCCCCCCCCCCCCCCGCGGGGGGGGGCCGGCGCGCTCCCCCCCCCCCCGCCACGAGGTATTGGGAAGGGCTTACTGACCCTTTAGTGGAACGAATCACCGCAGGCGCATGAGCCGCCCGCATTCGGGTTGTCGATGGTGAAGCCCTGCTTGGAGATGGTGTCCTCAAAGTCGATGCTGGCACCGCTGAGGTACGGGACGCTCATCTTGTCGACGACGACCTCGACACCGTCGTAGTCGCGTACCGCGTCACCTTCAAGGAGGCGCTCGTCGAAGTACAGCTGGTAGATGAGGCCGGAGCAGCCGCCCGGCTGCACGGCGACGCGGAGGCGAAGATCGGTGCGGCCTTCCTGCTCCAGGAGGCTGCGGACCTTGCCTGCTGCAACGTCCGTCAGCTGAACCTCGTGGCTCGCCAGTTCGTCACTGGCAGTGCCGGTGGGTTCGGTGCTGTTTTCATTGGTCGTAGTGCTCATTGGCCTACCTTACTAACGACGGTTGTGGCTGCCCCGCTTGCACGGTGCCTGCCCCTACGGAAACGGTACGGGCTATAGCTACATGCTACGTCGATCCGGCGCGGAGCTCTAACTTCAGGCGTAACCCTCACGAGGCCATCATTGTTCCCTCCGCAGGCTTCTAGCGCAGGCCTTCCGCGTTCAGCCGGGCCAGCAGCAGCGCCTCGGCGACCACCGCGTTGCGGAAGTCCCCCAGGTGCAGCGACTCGTTGGCGGAATGGGCGCGCGAATCAGGGTCCTCGACGCCCGTCACCAGGATCTGGACCTCGGGGTACAGCTCGGTCAGGTCGCTGATGAACGGAATGGAACCGCCGATCCCCATTTCGACGGCCGGAACGCCCCAGGCCTCGCCCAGCGCCCACATGGCGAACCCCGCAGCTGCGGACCCTGTGTCCGTCTGGAAGGCGTTGCCGCTCTCCCCCGGCGTGAACGTCACCTTGGCGCCGAAGGGCGCATGCGTTTCCACGTGCCGGCGAACGGCCTCCATGGCCTCCGCCGGGTCCTGGCCAGGGGCCAGCCGCAGGCTGAACTTGGCCCGGGCACTGGGCAGCAGAGTGTTGGAGGCCACATTGACCGCCGGCGCATCGAAGCCGATGATCGACAGGGCCGGCTTGGTCCACAACCGTGACGCAATGCTTCCCGTGCCAGCCAGCTTCACGCCGTCGAGCACTGAAGAATCCGCCCGGTACTCCTCCTCCGTAAGGTCCACGTCGGTTTCATCCCGGCTCACCAGGCCGGCAATCGCAACGCTTCCATCGTCGTCGTGAAGTGTGGCGATCAGGCGGGAAAGCAGCGTGGGCGCATCAAGCACCGGCCCGCCGAACATGCCCGAATGCACGGCGTGGTCAAGGACCTGCACCTCGAACGTTCCGTCGACCAGTCCGCGCAGGCTGGTGGTCAGCGCCGGGACGCCCACTTTCCAGTTGCTCGAATCGGCCACCACGATGACGTCCGCCCGGAGCAATTCGCGGTGGGTTTCCAGGAACGTCCTGAAGGTGGGTGAACCGGCCTCTTCCTCGCCTTCGAAGAAGAGGGTGACTCCCAGCCCGAATTCATCACCGAGCACGCGGCTGACAGCGCCGTAGGCGGCCACATGGGCCATGATCCCTGCTTTGTCGTCCGCCGCGCCGCGCCCGTATAGACGGCCATTTCGTTCGACGGCGGTGAACGGCTCCGATTCCCACAGAGCCGGATCGCCGGGCGGCTGGACGTCGTGGTGGGCGTAGAGAAGGATGGTCGGCTTGCCGGGCGCGGCTTCGCGGCGCGCCACGACGGCCGGCCCGCCAGGAGTGCCGTCTTCCTTGTCGCACCGCAGAATCCGGACGTCACCGATGCCGGCTCCGCGCACCAGGTTCGCGACAGCCTCGGCGCTGGCGTCCAGCGGGGCGGGGTCAAAGCTGGGCCAGGCGATGCCGGGTATGGCCACCAGGTCCTTCAACTGCGAAACCGTGCTGTCAAAGGCCGCGTCAACGGCGGCACGCAGGGCGTCGGTGTGGACGCCGACCGCTGTCCCCCCATGCTGGGCGTCGTACTGTTGCGGGGTCGCCGCAGGGAAAGTAGTCATGGCCAAACACTACCTGTGTCACAGGCCACAACAAACACTGCAGCCACAGCCCGCCGGACCCCCGCGGTCTGTAGCTCTGCCCGCGGCCGGCATGACCGGAGGCACAGCCCGCCAAGGTATTCTGTTCTGGTGTTCGGACGTAAAAAGGAAGCGCCAGCGGCGCAGGATGTAGTTGACCAGCAGGCTGCCGACGCGGCCGCAATACCAGGCAAAGGCGCCCCCACGCCGAAGCGGAAAGCACAGGAAGCTGCCCGCAAGCGGCCGCTCGTGCCGGAGGACCGCAAAGCCTCCAAGGAAGCAGAGCGTGCCGCCGCCCAGGAGCAGCGCCTGAGGGCGCGCCAGGCGCTGGACACCGGCGACGAACGCTTCCTGCCGATCCGTGACAAGGGCCCGCAGAAGCGGTTCGCCCGCGACTACGTGGACGCCCGCACCAGCCTGGGTGAGTACCTCATGTTCGGCGCTTTGGTGTTCGTCATCGTCTCGTTCGTGGTGCCGGCCAGCAGCCAGATGATGGTTTACGTGCTGGGCGGCTTCTGGGTGATGTTCCTGGCCGTTTTCGTTGACGTGTTCATCCTGTCCCGCAAGCTGCGCAAGCGCCTCGCCGAAAAGTTCGGCGAAGTCGAGCGAGGTACCGTCTGGTACGGCTCCATGCGGTCTCTGCAGTTCCGGAAGCTTCGCCTGCCCAAGCCCCAGGTCCGCCGCGGGCAGTACCCGTCCTAATACCTCTTTTTCCTCCCGCAGCCCAGGCTGCCGGGGGACGGTCCCGGACCTAAACACTGCAGCCCGGCGGTTTCACCGCCGGGCTGCTGTGTTTAACGCGGGTATCAGCGCCTCTTGGCCAGTTCCTTACTGATCCGGGCGGCCCAGAACGGACCCTCATAGAGGAATGCGGTGTAGCCCTGGACCAGGCTGGCGCCGGCGTCGAGCCGTTCCTGAACGTCAGCGGCGGTCTCCACGCCGCCCACGGAAATCAGCGTCAGCCGGTCCTGGGTGACAGATTTCAGCCGGCGCAGCACCTCCAGCGACCGGTTCTTCAGCGGGGCACCGGACAGGCCGCCGGCGCCGCAGCCCTCCACCTTGTCCGCTGCGGAACTGAGCCCGTCGCGGCCGATGGTGGTGTTCGTGGCAATGATTCCGTCGAGCCCGAGGTCCATCGCCAGCCGGGCGACGTCGTCGATGTCCTCGTCGGTGAGGTCCGGGGCGATCTTGACCAGCAGCGGGACGTGCCGTCCGGCTGACTTGTCCGCCTCCTCCCCCACGGCCTTCAGCAGCGGCCGGAGAGTCTCCACGTTCTGAAGGAGCCGGAGCCCGGGGGTGTTCGGCGAGCTGACGTTCACGACGAGGTAGTCCGCCGCAGGAGCCAGGCTGCGGGCACTGACCAGGTAGTCCTCGACGGCATCCTCAAGCTCTACGACCTTTGTCTTGCCGATGTTCACACCGATCACCGGCCGCACCTTGGCGTGGCGGCGCTGCAGTGCGGCCCGGGCCGACTTGAGCCGCGGAGCCACGGCAGAAGCGCCGTCGTTGTTGAATCCCATCCGGTTAATGACAGCCCTGTCGTCAATGAGCCTGAACAGCCGGGGCTTTTCGTTGCCCGGCTGGGCCTGGCCGGTGATGGTGCCCACCTCGACGTGGCCGAATCCAAGTTCCGTGAGGGCCTCGATCCCGTGGCCTTCCTTGTCGAATCCGGCGGCCAGCCCGAACGGTGACGGGAAGGTAAGGCCGAACGCCTCGGTCTGCAGGGATGCCGGCGGCGCCGTAAACCGTTCCAGCAGTCGTCCCGCACCCACGGAGTGGACCAGACGGATCCCCTTGAAACCGATCTTGTGGGCGCGTTCGGCGTCCATCCATGAAAAGGCCAGCCTGAAAAAAGTGGGGTATACGCGCATGCCTCTAGTTTTCCGTCTCCGGCGGTGCAGACCAAACCGGCCTGCCACAACACCGGGCTGAACACTGCACAGCGGGGGACTGAAAGCCTACGCTGGTGCCATGGAGTGGCAGAGCGACATCCTGGGGCCGGGCTTCGAGTCCTGCGCGTTCGACGCCGTGGGCTGGGACGGCGTCCGCCGCCGGGCGACTCTGGTTCGCTTCACTCCCCCGGAAGCGCCGGATGCCCTGAACCCTCAGGACGCCCCTCCTGCCGCACCCCGCCGGGCCGTGCTCTTCCTGCATGGCTGGAGCGATTACTTCTTCAATGTTGAACTGGCACACTTCTGGGAAGCGCAGGGATTCGAGTTCTTTGCCCTCGACATGCACAACCACGGCCGCAGCCTGCAGCCGGGCACCCACGGCGGCTACGTTGCTGATCTGGGAAATTACGACGCCGAGATCGGCACCGCGGTGGGCATGATTGCCGGGTCCGGGGGTGCCGGACGCGTGCAGCTCGTGCTCATGGGCCATTCCACGGGCGGCCTCGTGGCAGCCCTCTGGGCCAGCCGCAATCCCGGCGCGGTTTCCCAGCTGGTGCTGAACAGCCCGTGGCTCGAAATGCACCGCAGTGCGTTGGTCCGGCGGGCGGCGTGGACCATGGTGGAGCCGATCGCCCGGCTGCGGCCGGAGGCGGTGCTCAGGTTGCCGGAGCGCGGTTTCTATTGGCGCAGCATCAGCAGTTCGGCCGAAGGCGAATGGACGCTGGACAGTGCCTACCGTCCGCCGCTGGCCTTTCCGGTGCGGGCCGCCTGGCTCAGTGCCATCCTGGCCGGGCAGGCCAAGGTGGCGCATGGCCTGGACATCGGGGTCCCGGTTCTGGTCCTGTTGTCGGTGGCCAGCGAGAACGGCATGGTGTGGAACGAGGAAATGCGCCGCACGGACGCGGTGCTGGACGTCAACATCATTGCCGCCCGTGCCATGTCACTGGGCAGGACCGTCACCGTGGAGCGCATCGACGGCGCCCTCCACGACGTGTTCCTTTCCCGCGCCGATGTGCGCGGGGATGCATACGGGCGGCTGGCCCGGTGGATCAGGGGTTATGCCGCCTAAGCCGATAATGGGCTTGGTCTTTAGAGCGCCTGGTCTTTAGAGGGCCTGGTCTTTAGAGGGCCTGGTCTTTAGAGGGCCTGGGCGGCGTCCACTGCCCCGCCGTAACGGCGGTCCCGCCGGGCATAGATCTCCACCGCGTCCCAAAGGGTGCGCCGGTCGACGTCGGGCCACAGGGTGTCCAGGAACACGAACTCGGCGTAGGCCGACTGCCACAGCATGAAGTTGGACAGGCGCTGCTCGCCGGAGCTGCGGAGGAAGAGGTCGACGTCGGGAAGGTCCGGTTCGTCGAGGTACTTCTGGATCGTCTTCTCGGTGATGGCCCCGGGCCTGAGCCTGCCGTCGGCCACATCCTGGGCGATGGCAGACACCGCGTCCACGATTTCGGCCCGGCCACCGTAGTTCACACACATGGTCAGGGTGCAGGTGCTGTTTCCGGCGGTGTAGGCCTCCGCCTCCTCGAGCTCGCGGATGACCGAACCCCAGAGCCGGGGACGCCGGCCGGACCAGCGGATCCGGACACCCCACTCATCCAGCTGGTTGCGCTGCCGGCGCAGCACCTCCTTGTTGAAGCCCATCAGGAAGCGCACCTCCTCCGGCGACCGGCGCCAGTTCTCCGTGGAGAATGCGTACACGGTGACATATTCAATGCCCAGTTCAATGGCCCCGGCCACGACGTCCAGCAGTGCGGGCTCCCCGGCCTTGTGGCCCTCGGTGCGCGGCAGGCCGCGCTGGTTGGCCCACCTCCCGTTGCCATCCATCACGATCGCCACATGCCTGGGCACAAACTCGGCCGGAATCGGCGGCGGAACAGCCCCGGAGGCATGGGGGTACGGCGCCACCACCGGAGCGGTGCGGCGCCGGGCAGGACTGGTCTTCTTTCCCAAGGACACTGTTAGGTACGCTCCACATGTTTGAGGGATTTCAGGACACGCTCCAGGTGCCACTGCAGATAGCTTGCCACCAGCCCGGCGGATTCCCGGCGGTGGACCGGAAGGGAAGCGTCCGCCGTCGGCCAATCTCCGGTGAGCAGCGCGCCCAGCAAGGCGACCGTCTCCGGCGCCGGTGCCGGTGAGCCGGGCGGGCGGCAGCCGCCGCAGACCATGCCGCCCAGCGGGGCGGAGAACGCGGTGTGCGGCCCGGGCGCGCCGCAACGCGCGCAGTCCGTGAAGCTGGGCGCCCAGCCGCCGGTGGACAGGGCCCGCAGCAGGTAGGAATCCAGGATCAGCTCCGGTGCGTGGTCCCCGCGGCTCAGTGAGGCCAGGGCCCCGACCAGCAGGTTGTACTGCGCGGTCCCGGCTTCACCGTCGACGTCGGTTAGCTTTTCGGCGGTTTCGGTCATGGCCGCAGCCACCGTGTACCGCCCGTAGTCGGCGGCGATGTTGCCCCCGTACGCTCCTTTAGCGACGGCCTGCGTGACGATGTCGAGGGTCTTGCCGGACACGAGCTGCAGATCTGCCACCATGAAGGGCTCCAGGCGGGCGCCGAACCGGCTGGTGGTGCGCCGGATTCCCTTGGCCACCGCCCTGACCTGGCCGTGGTGCTTGGTCAGCAGGGTGATGATGCGGTCCGCCTCGCCCAGCTTGTGGGTGCGCAACACCACGGCGTCGTCGCGGTAGCTGCGCGCTGCGAATGATTGGACCACGCTTAATCTTCCCATTGACTCAATGAAACAGGTGAGCCGCCGAAACAGCTGCGCCGCCGGTGCGGACCGGCGGCGCAGCTGTCAGGAAGCTCAGGCCTGGGCGTCCCGGATGGCCCGGTTCACGGCGGAGATGACTGCCTTCAGCGCCGAGGTGCTGGTGTTCGAGTCGATGCCGACGCCCCACAGGACACGCTCCCCCACGGCGCATTCGACGTAGGCCGCGGCGAGGGCGCTGCCGCCTTCGGACAGGGCGTGCTCGCTGTAGTCCAGGACCCGCACGTCCACGCCGTCCTGGCCGAGGATGTCCAGCAGTGCGGCGATGGGCCCGTTGCCGGTGCCGGTGCGGCTGACGTGCGTGCCGTCGACGCCCAGCGATGCGAGCAGGGTCATGGAGCCGTCCTCATCGGTCTCGGTCTTCACCGAGCCGAGCGAGTACCGGCCCCACTGGCTTTCCGGCTGGGCCGAGGGCAGGTACTCGTCCTGGAACAGCTGCCAGAGCTGGGCACCGCTGACCTCGCCGCCCACGGTGTCGGTGCGGCGCTGGATGACGCCGGAGAATTCAATCTGGGCTCGCCGCGGCAGGTCCAGGCTGTGCTCGCTCTTGAGCAGGTAGGCCACGCCGCCCTTGCCGGACTGGGAGTTGACGCGGATCACGGCCTCGTAGCTGCGGCCGAGGTCCTTCGGGTCCACCGGCAGGTAGGGCACCTGCCAGGTGACGTCGCTGACGTCCTTGCCGGCGGCCGCGGCGTCTTTCTCCAGGGCTTCGAGGCCCTTCTTGATGGCGTCCTGGTGGGAGCCGGAGAAGGCGGTGAAAACGAGGTCGCCGCCATAGGGTGCACGCTCTGCGACCGGCAGCTGGTTGCAGTACTCGACGGTGCGCCGGACGTCGTCGATGTCGGAGAAGTCGATCATCGGGTCGATGCCCTGCACGAACATGTTCAGGCCCAGGGTCACCAGGTCCACGTTGCCGGTCCGCTCGCCGTTGCCGAACAGGCACCCCTCGATGCGGTCGGCGCCGGCCTGGTAGCCCAGTTCCGCCGCTGCCACGCCGGTGCCGCGGTCGTTGTGCGGGTGCAGGGAGAGGATGATGCCCTCCCGCGGGTGCAGGTGGCGGCTCATCCACTCAATGGAGTCGGCATAGACGTTCGGGGTGGCCATTTCCACCGTGGCGGGCAGGTTGATGATCACCTGGCGGTCGGCTGAGGCCTCGAAGACGTCGGCGACGGCGTTGCAGACGCGGACCGCGTACTCCAGCTCGGTGCCGGTGAAGGATTCGGGAGAGTACTCGTAGGTGATGTGGGTGTCGCCCAGAGTCTCTTCGTACTTCTTGCAGAGCCGGGCGCCCTGCAGGGCGATGTCCAGGATGCCGTCCTCGTCCTGGTTGAACACCACGCGGCGCTGCAGGACCGAGGTGGAGTTGTACAGGTGCACGATGGCCTGCTTGGCGCCCACCAGGGACTCGTAGGTCCGCTCGATGAGGTGTTCGCGGGCCTGGGTCAGCACCTGGATGGTGACGTCGTCCGGGATGTGGTTGCCCTCGATCAGCTGGCGGACGAAGTCGAAGTCGGTCTGGGACGCGGAGGGAAAGCCCACCTCGATTTCCTTATAGCCCATCCGGACCAGCAGGTCGAACATCTTCATCTTGCGGGCCGGGCTCATGGGGTCGATCAGCGCCTGGTTGCCGTCCCGCAGGTCAACGGCGCACCAGCGCGGGGCCTCGGTGATGATCTTGTCCGGCCACGTCCGGTCCGGCAGATCGACCGTGATCTGGTCCTGGAAGGGGATGTAGCGGTGGACCGGCATTCCCGAGGGCTTCTGTGCGTTTCGCATTAATCTGGCCTTTTCTGTGATTCCTGGGTGAAAGGGTGGCCGGGCAACGCAAACTCCGCGACGAGGGTGGGCCTTGCGCTAGATCGCGTCTGAGGCCTCGCCGCGGCAGCTAAGAAGAAGGAGCTCTGCACGCACGATTTCACAGTAACACGGGTGCGTAAGATGAAGGGGCAACACCCCCAGCAACGTCCACCATGCAGACGCTGCACCGGTGAAAGTGCCGGCCGCAGCCCGTCACCTAAGGAGTTCCTGTGCCAATTTCGGGGATCGCCCTGTCAAACATCGACCACAGCGTGAGGCCACAGGACGACCTCTACCAGCACGTGAACGGCGCCTGGCTGAAGGACACCGCCATCCCTGACGACCGCGCACTGGAGGGCACATTCACCGCCCTGCGCGACGGTTCCGAGCTTGCTGTCCGGGAAATCATCGAAGAGGCCGCAGCCAAGGGTTCCGAGGCCAGCGGCATCGAGCGGAAGATCGGCGACCTCTACAGCAGCTTCATGGACGAGGCAGCCGTGGAGGCCAAGGGCCTGGATCCCATCCGCGGACGCCTGGCCGAAGTCTTCGCCACAGCCAGCATCCCGGAGCTGCTGGCACTGACCGGCCGGCTCTTCCGCGCCGATGTGTCGGGGCTTTTCTACATCTACCCGGCACCCGACGCCGGCAACCCCGAACGCGTTCTCCTGTACACCGGCCAGGGCGGCCTTGGCCTGCCCGATGAGTCCTACTACCGCGAGGAGAAGTTCGCCCCGGTGGTGCAGTCCTACCGGGAGTACGTGGGCACCATCTTCGGCCTGGCAGGCGTGGCCGATCCGGAAGGCGCCGCAGCCCGCATGGTGGCACTGGAAACCGCCCTCGCCTCGCATCACTGGGACAACGTCACGCTCCGCGATCCGCAGAAGACCTACAACCTGAAGTCGGCGGACGAGGCCCGGGAGCTGTTCCCCCTGCTGGACACGTGGTTTGACGCCGCCGACATCGCCGCCGAGAAGCGGCAGGAGATCGTGGTCAGCACCCCCGACTTCTTCGCCGGCGCCGCCGCGCTGCTGGCCTCCGAGTCGCTGCCCGTCTGGCAGGAATGGCTTGCCCTGCGGGTCATCAACTCGGCGGCCCCCTACCTCTCGTCCGCCTTCGTCGACACGAACTTTGCCTTCTACGGCACCACCATCAGCGGCACCCCGCGCAACAAGGACCGCTGGAAGCGGGGGGTCGCCGTCGTCGAGGCCGCACTGGGCGAGGCCGTTGGGCAGATCTACGTGGCGCGGCACTTTCCGGAGGGCCACAAGGCCCGTATGCAGACGCTGGTGGGGAACCTGATCGAGGCCTACCGTGAGAGCATCAACGGCCTGGACTGGATGGGCGAGGACACCAAGGCCGAGGCACTCCGGAAGCTGGGGGCGTTCCGCGCGAAGATCGGCTTCCCCGACGAATGGATCGACTACTCCGCTGTGGTGATCGACCCCGCGGACCTGCTCGGAAACGTCGAGCGGGCCCACAATGCCGACGTCGACCGGCACCTGGACGAGGTGGGCAAGCCGGTGGACCACAACAAGTGGCTCATGACGCCGCAGACCGTCAACGCCTACTACCACCCGATGCTGAACGAGATCGTCTTTCCGGCGGCGATCCTGCAGCCGCCCTTCTTCACGGCCGACGCCGACGACGCCGTGAACTATGGCGGCATCGGTGCCGTCATCGGGCATGAAATCGGTCACGGCTTCGATGACCAGGGCTCGCAGTTCGACGGCAAGGGCGAGCTGCGCAACTGGTGGACCGAGGACGACCGAAAGGCCTTCGAAGCCCTGACCGGCCGCCTCGTGGACCAGTTCGATGCGCTGTCCCCGTACGCGGCGCCGGGCCACAACGTCAACGGCAAGCTCACGCTGGGCGAGAACATCGGCGACCTGGGCGGCCTCACCATTGCGCACAAGGCGTACCGCCTCAGCCTCGACGGCCAGGAACCCCCGGTGCTGGACGGGCTGACGGGCGAGCAGCGCTTCTTCGCCTCCTGGGCGGCCGGTTGGCGCCAGGTGATACGCAACGAGGAGGCCATCCGGCGGCTGGCCACGGACCCGCACTCCCCCAACGAATTCCGGACCAACGCCATCGCCAGGAACCTCGACTCCTTCCACGCCGCGTTCGGCGTCACGGAGGAGGACGGCATGTGGATGCCGCCGGCGGAGCGCGTCAGCATCTGGTAGGCGATCCGGCAGGCGCAGAAATGCCGGGCCGCCCCCGTTCGGGGCGGCCCGGCATTTTTTGTGTCCGGCCTGGAGCCGGGATGAGGCCCGGGCAGTTACTGGGTGATCAGGTCGGGGTTTGCCTTCTGGCAGACGGTGTCGCTGGCGGTCTGGTTGACGATGTCCTTGGGGACCGTCGTCTTGCCGTATTTGGTCCCGGACGGGAAGTCGGTGCCGAGGTACAGCTGCACTCCCGAGACGCCCGACGACGGCGCCACCTGGGCGGCCGGGATGCCGAACAGGGCTGCCACGTCAGCGGCAACATCTGCGAACTCGGGTCCGTAGTACACCATGGTCTTTGCCGTGGTGTCGGCCTCCAGCTGCCCCGCCTGGGTGAATCCGCCGGCAACAACGGCCTCGACGATTTCCTGCGCCCTGGTGGCATCTCCGGTTCCGTTTGCCACCGTGACAGGCTGCAGCGTCTTGTCGTACGGCGTCGCAGTGGGCTTGGGCGTTGCCGACGGCGTGGAGCTCGGCGAGGGCTTGGGCGTGGCGGACGGTGACGGGGTTGCCTTCCCGTCCGGGTCCGTCAGGTCGATGTCCTTCCGCAGCGCCGCGAACAGCTGCGCGGCGGCCGGCGCGGCCTCGAGCCGGTTGGGATCGCTCGTGGCAGGGACAGTGGGCATCGCAACAAAGGCGACCTTGCCGACGTCGATCGTCTTGAGCCGGTTGGCGATGGTGATCATCGCCGGCACCGAGGAGAGCCCGTCATCGACGGTGAGGTTCTTGGTGATGACGTCGGCGATGTTCAGCAGCTTCGCCGGGTTGGTGAGGGTGCCGTCATCCTTGATTTTGCGGGTCAGCGAGGACAGGAATCCCTGCTGCGCCTTGATGCGGCCGAGGTCGCCGCCGTCGCCGAACGCGTGGCGGGTGCGGAGGAAGGCCAGGGCCTGTTCGCCCTGCACCTGGGAGGTGCCCTTCGGCAGCCGCAGCCGCGAGTCGGGGTCGTAAACGGCGTCGCTGATGCATACCTCGACGCCGCCCACGGCGTTCGACAGTTCTTTCACGGCATTGAAGTCGGCCATCATGAAGTGGTCCACCTCCATGCCGGTCAGCTTGTTGACGGTGTCCACGGCGCAGCCGATGCCTGCCTCTTTCATGGCCTCATTGATCATGATGCCGCTGCGGGCCGGGTACTGCTTGCCCGTCTTCTGGTCGGTGCACTTGGGGATGTCCACGAGCAGGTCGCGGGGGAAGCTGATGACGTTGACCCGCTTGTTGTCCTCCGAGATGTCCATGAGCATCATGACGTCGGAGTTGCCGTACCCGGTGGAATCCTGGGTGCTGCCGTAATTCGAGTTCTTGCCGTCACGGGTGTCCGAACCCAGGATCAGGATCTGCAGCCTGCCCGTGGCGTCGTCCGTGGTGTCGGTCCGGCTGCTTCCGGCGCCGAGCGCGGACGTGGAGATGTTGGACTGCAGCCTGAAGTACCAGTAGCCCGCGAACGCGAGGCCGCCGGCCAGGACCACGGCGACGACGGCGGTGGTCACCTTGAGCCAGGCGGGCATGTGGCGGACATTCAGGTGCCGGGCAGCGCCCAGCCGGGCGTCCTCGGCATGCCGGGCAGCTGGCTCGGAACGGGCGGGTGTGCCCGGTCCTTGGGCGCGGTTGTCGCGGCGTCGCACCACAGGGTGTACCTTCCTCGAAAAAATGGGATCCGGCCTATTTTAGTAGCCGTTTCTGGGAAATCGCCGGACATCCGGCGTTCCCGGCCCGGCGGGCGGGCATCCGCCCCGCACTGCGGGCGGCGGCGGGTCAGAATCCGAGCTTCACCAGCTGCTTGGGGTCACGCTGCCAGTCCTTGGCCACCTTGACGTGGAGGTCGAGGTAGATCCGGGTGCCCAGGAGCGCCTCGATCCCCTTCCGCGCATTGGTGCCGACCTCCCGCAGGCGGCTTCCGCCCTTGCCAATGATGATCGCCTTCTGCGACGGCCGCTCCACGTAGAGGTTGACGCGGACATCGAGCAGCGGGTTGTCCTCCGTCCGGCCCTCGCGCGGCACGATCTCCTCGACCACCACGGCCAGTGAGTGCGGCAGTTCGTCGCGCACGCCTTCCAGCGCCGCCTCCCGGATGAGCTCGGCCACCATGACGGCCTCCGGCTCATCGGTCAGCTCGCCGTCCGGGTAAAGCGGGGGCGACGGCGGCATGTGGCTGATCAGGACATCCGCCACCGTGCCCACCTGGAACCCGTCCGCGGCCGAGACCGGCACGATGTCCTTCCAGCCGTCCTCGCCCAGCACTTCCCGGCCGAGCGCGGCGACGGCCAGCAGCTGCTCCGTCAGGGCCTGTTTGTCCACCAGGTCAGCCTTGGTGACGAGGGCGATCACCGGCTTGCGGCCCACGGCGGCGAGCTGGGCCGCGATGAACTTGTCGCCGGGGCCGATCTTCTCGTTGGCGGGGATGCAGAACCCGATCGCGTCCACTTCCGCCAGGGTGTCGGCAACGAGGTCGTTCAGGCGCTTGCCCAGCAGCGTGCGGGGACGGTGCAGGCCGGGGGTGTCCACGAGGATCAGCTGGGCGTCCTCGCGGTGGACGATCCCGCGGATGGTGTGCCGGGTGGTCTGCGGCTTGGCGGAGGTGATGGCCACCTTCTTGCCCACCAGCGCGTTGGTGAGGGTGGATTTGCCGGCGTTGGGCCGGCCCACCAGCACCGAGAATCCGGCGTGGTACCCGCCGAACGGTTCTTCGCCGTCGGCCTTATTCTGCTTGCTCACGTGGAACTCCCTGTTGCATTGGTTGGGCCTCGTCGAGAAGCTCGTCAAGGTCAGTGTTGGTTGGAACGGCGCCTTTTGGTGCAGCGGCCGCGATGATGTGGCTAACGCGGTTCCGGCGGCCCTCCAGCCGCTCGGCCCGCAGCGAAACGCCGTCGAGGTCCACGGCGCTGCCCACGATCGGGACCCTGCCGAGGGCCTTGGCCAGCAGGCCGCCCACGGTGTCCACCTCGTCGTCGTCCAGCTCGATGCCGAACAGCTCGCCGAGGTCGTCAATCCCCATCCGTGCGCTGACCCGGTACGTTCCGTCGCCCAGGTCGACGACGGCGGCGCTCTCGGAATCGTATTCATCCACGATTTCGCCCACGAGCTCCTCGATCAGGTCCTCCAGCGTCACCAGCCCGGCCGTTCCGCCGTATTCGTCGATGACGATGGCCACGTGGGTGGATTCCTTCTGCAGTTCCCGGAGGAGGTCGCTGACCGGCTTGGAATCCGGAACGTAGCGGACCTCGCGCGCCAGCGCGTCCACCACCGGCGGTTCGGCCTCCGGGTCCATGCCGTGGATCGCGGCGGCCACGTCCTTGAGGTAGATGATGCCCAGGATCTGGTCGGTGTTTTCGCCGATGACCGGGATCCTGGAATAGCCCGACCGCAGGAACAGCGACATGGCGCTGTGCAGGCTTGAGCCGGCGTCGATGGTCAGGATGTCGGTCCGCGGCACCATGACGGCGCGGACCAGGGTGTCGCCGAACTCGAAGACGGACTGGATGAGTTCGGCCTCGTTGTCCTCGATCATGTCCGACTCGGTGGCCCGGTCAACCAGCTCACGGAACTCCTCCTCGCTGAAGTAGGAGTCGTCTCCGTTGGGTGAACCGGGGGCCACGGCACTGCCCAGCCGGACCAGCCAGGCGGGGATCGGTCCGAGCACCCAGGCGAGGAACCGGACCAGCGACGCCGAATACTGCGCCACAGCCGCCGGATGCGAACGGCCCAGCTGGCGCGGCGACACACCCACCAGCACGAACCCGAGCACCGCCATGATGCCCGTCGCTGCCAGGCCGGCCAGCCACACGTTGTCCAGCAGGCTGTAAAGCAGCACGGCCACGGCCACGGCGGAGGCCGATTCGAACCAGATCCGCCAGAAACGCAAGGCACGCATGTGCGTCATCGGCTGGTCGAGGATCCTCCGCAGCGCCCGGCCCTGGCTCCCCTGGATCGCCTGCTCGGCGTCGTGGCGCGGAAGAAAGCTGAACGCCGCCTCGGCAGCAGTCAGCAGCGCTGCGGCACCGAGAAACGCCAGCGCCATGCAGACAAGGAGCAGGGAGGTCACTGGGTGGTCTCGGCCGGTGCTTCTTTGCCGGTGAATGCCGTCAGCAGGTCGCGCTGCAGGCCGAACATTTCTGCCTTCTCCTCGGGTTCGGCGTGGTCATAGCCGAGCAGGTGGAGGATTCCGTGCGTGGTCAGCAGCAGCATCTCGTCCTGCGTGGTGTGTCCGGCGTTGCGCGCCTGGACCTCTGCCACCTGGGGGCAGATCGCAATGTCGCCCAGCATCCCCTGCGGGGTGGGCTTGTCCGGGGTTCCGGGGGTCAGCTCGTCCATGGGCACGGAGAGCACGTCGGTGGCGCCCGGCTCGTCCATGAGTTCGATGTGCAGCTTTTCCATGGCCGGCTCGTCCACCAGCAGGATGGACAGTTCCGCCTGCGGATGGATGTACAGCTGCTCGAAGATGAAGCGTGCCAGCGCCACCAGCCGGGCTTCGTCCACCTGGACGCCGGATTCGTTGTTAACTTCGATGCTCATGCGTGCTCTCCCGTCGTTCCCGGGGAACGGAATGCTTGACCCGGTTGCGTTGTGCTTCGTCCCAGATGCTGTAGGCGTTGACGATGTCCCCCACCAGGCGGTGGCGGACGACGTCGGCGGCGTCCAGAACGGAAAAGCTGACGTCATCGATTCCGGTGAGGATCTCCTCAACGATGCGCAGGCCGGAGCGGGTTCCGAACGGAAGGTCCACCTGCGTGACGTCGCCGGTGACCACCATCTTGGAGCCAAAGCCGAGGCGGGTCAGGAACATCTTCATCTGTTCCGGCGTGGTGTTCTGCGCCTCGTCCAGGATGATGAAGGCGTCGTTCAGCGTCCGGCCCCTCATGTAGGCGAGCGGCGCGACTTCGATGGTGCCGGCAGCCATCAGGCGAGGAATCGATTCCGGGTCCATCATGTCGTGCAGGGCGTCATACAGCGGCCGCAGGTACGGGTCGATCTTGTCGCTGAGCGTTCCGGGGAGGAAGCCCAGCCGTTCGCCCGCTTCAACGGCGGGGCGGGTGAGGATGATCCGGCTGACTTCCTTTTGCTGCAGCGCCTGCACCGCCTTGGCCACCGCCAGGTAGGTTTTGCCGGTGCCCGCGGGGCCGATCCCGAAGATCACCGTGTTGGAGTCGATCGCGTCCACATAGTTCTTCTGGTTCAGCGTCTTGGGCCGGATGGTCTTGCCCCGGCTGGACAGGATGTCGTGGGTCAATACCTCCACCGGGTTCTGCAGCGACTGGCTCCGGAGCATCGAAACCAGCTGCTGGAGGACTGCCGGCGTGATCACCGTTCCCCGGGCTACCAGCCCCCGGACTTCATTGAGGAGGCGCATGATCCGCGGAACATCGGCCGCGGGCCCATTGATGGAGAGCTCGTTGCCGCGGACGTGGAAACTGACGGCCGGGAACTGGTCCTCGATAAAGCGGAGGGCTTCGTCGTGGCTACCCAGCGACTGCACCATCTGATCAGAGTTATCGAAGATGACCACCTCCGTCCGGACACCGGGAAGAGTATGGGGGAATTCACCCGTGGTGCGGTCCCCTGTGTTGAGGCGGCGCTTTCCGTTTGCTGATTCAGTCATGGTGACGGCCCTCGGGCCTACGGTTCCCTCCAGTTCGGAATATAACTCGTTTGTGTCTTTACATCTTACGCCAGCGCACGCCCCGGCCCGCCGCCCCGGAAGGTCACAGCGGACCGCAATTCCGTAACGCGTTCCCGCAATTAGGTATCAACTTTGTATCGGCCTCATATCGTTCCCGTTGCAGTTCGGCTGCCTGCCGCGAAAGGCACGCGGCGCCCCAAAGTCTCGTGTAATGCTGGAAAAGGAACTCGCCGGAAACGGTTCGGCGTGCCCGCAAGCAAATCCTCGTTTGAAGGGATCGCCAGCATCAGTCAGCCAGGAACTCCGGGCCGGAAAGTACCGCGGATGCGCTCCGCCGTGCTGTCCGCGCTGCTTCCTGCTGCCCTGCTGCTGACCGGCTGCATCGCCGACCCCGATCCCACGGTGACGTCCGCCAATTCCCCGACGTCCTCCTCACGCCGGGCCGCCGGCACGGACGGCGTTCCCACCACCAGCGCGCCGCTGGAAACAACGCAGTCGTCCAACAAGGCGCCGGTTTACTGGATCGGGCGGAGCAACAGCAACGTCTTCCTGTACCGCGAGTTCCGTGACGTGCCGGACGATGAGAACCCCATCACGCGCGCCCTTCGCGCCATGATGTCCGAGACGCCGCTGGACCCGGACTTCTTCACGCCATGGCAGAACCCGAAGAACCTCGCCACGTCGATCTCGGGCACCAACGTCATTACCGTGGACGTTTCCGCGGACGCTTTTAACAGCAACCTCGACGCGGACATGGCCCAGCGGGCCATTCAGCAGCTGGTGTACACGGCAACGGCCGCCGGAGCCAGCTCGGGCCTGATCGACGCAGGCCAGCAGATCGAAGTGGTGATCCTGGTGGACGGGCACACCGACTACCTGGCTTTCAAGCACGTCAAGCTTGGCTCCCCCACGTCCCGCAGCGCCGGAATGGTTGCCCCGGTATGGATCATCGATCCGCAACAGGGCACCGTAGTCGGTGACGGGCGGGTCAAGATCTCCGGGCGAAGCACCGTCCCCAAGGGCAAACTCCACTGGCGCATCCTGAAGGTCCGGGACAACGGCGACAAGGAAAGCTACCTGACCGGCGAAGTCACGGCGGCAGCTGATCCGGCCGCCTCCGGAGTCTTCGGCATTAGGGTCAACCTCGCGCCCGGCAACTACGAGGTGCGCGTCTCCCAGGTCAGCCCAGGCCGGCCGGAGGACGAACTGAACGTGGACTCGCGCGGATTCACCGTCCGCTAGCGGTCCCCGCCGGCTGCGCCGGCTTCCCCGCGTCCGCAACGCCCGCCGTCGGGCATTTTTCATCAAGACCTGCATTTTTGATCGAACCCTGGTCTTTGATCGAACGCTGGTCTTTGATCGAACCCCGGGTTTTTTGATCGAATCTTGAGGCAAGCCCGATCTGCCCTTGATCAGCGGAGGCGAGAATGGTCGCAGACCATCCAGGAGGTGCAGGGGGCAGTGACGAACAGCAATCCCGTGGACCACACGCAGGCCGCGCTTCCAGGCCTCGAACTGCCCGACTCTGACAGCGGACCTCCGGCGTCCGGGCACCCGGAGGTACCTGCAACCCCAGCGGCAGGGGCGCCGGCCTTGTTCCCGGTCTACCCCTTCATCTGAGGCCCTTCAGCAGGGGTGCCGCAGCTGCCTGCCGGTAGGGGCCGGCGGCGACTGGGGGGAGGTGCCCGGTCTCGAAGGCACTCGACGCCGCCGGCCTGTATCCAGTCAACACCGGACCGGCCCTTCGCACACGAGTAGTCCGTACGCGATTCTGCGACGTCGCCGCTACCCGATTGCGCAGGTGGAGGCGGGCTACCAGCGTCCGAGGACGTCGCTGGCAATGACGACGCCGGCCGGTCCCGCCGTCGATGACCGCAGGACGTGCGGTCCCAGCAGTGCCGTGACCGCACCGGCACTGCACAGTCGGGTGACCTCTCGCGGGCTGATGCCCCCTTCAGGGCCGACGATGAGGAGGATCTCGCTGGGGCCCATCCCCTCCTGGTGCTTTTCGCGCCAGTCCCCAAGGACCCGGCGCAGCGGTGTCACCGCGTCCTCATGCAGAATCACCGCAAGGCCGGCCTCCGCCACTTCCCTGGCCAGGGCCTGGGTCTCGACGGCGGGACGCACCTCGGGGATCCAGGCGCGCCGCGCCTGTTTGGCGGCGGCCGTGACGGCGGACTGCCATTTGCCGTGGGCTTTGGCGGCGCGGTCACCCTTCCACCTGACGATGGAGCGTTCCGACTGCCAGGGGATTACCGCGTCGACGCCGAGTTCGGTGGCGGTTTCGATTGCGAGTTCATCCCGGTCTCCCTTGGCGAGGGCCTGGACGAGGACCAGACGGACGGCCGGCCGCTGCTCCATGGTGACAGAAGCGCATTCGACCGTCAGTTCGGCGGGGGCAGCTTCGGTGACCGTTCCGGTGATGCGTTTGCCGGCGCCGTCGGCGATGTCCACCTGCTCCCCCACGGACAGGCGCTTGACGGTGACCGCGTGCCGGGCCTCGGCGCCGTCAAGGACGAACAGCGATCCGCGAGCGGTGCTGTCCAGCGCGCCGGCCGGGGTGAAGAATACGGGGTTGCTCACCGCTACAGGTTACCGAGGCGGTCCCGCAGTTTGGCGAAGACGCCGCCGCTGGCCGCAAGCTTGCCCTCGGAGAACTGCTCTCCGCGGAGCTTGGCCAACTGCCGGAGCAGGTCCTCCTGGGCGGGGTCGAGCTTGGACGGCGTTTCCACCTGCAGGTGGACCTTGAGGTCGCCGCGGCCGTAGCCGCGCAGGTGGGTGACGCCGAGGCCCCGGAGAGTGATGATCTCGCCGGACTGGGTGCCCGCCTTGACGTCGATCTCCTGCTTGCCGTCGAAGGTTTCCAGGCTCAGTTCCGTGCCGAGGGCGGCGGCGGTCATGGGAATGTTCAGGGTCGCGTGGAGATCGTCGCCCTCGCGGACGTAGGTGGAGTCGCTGTTGACGCGGATTTCCACGTAGAGGTCGCCGGAGGGGCCGCCCGCGGGGCCGGCCTCGCCCTGTCCGGAGAGCTGGATGCGCGTTCCGGTGGCCACGCCTGCCGGTACCTTGATGGTCAGGGACCGGCGGCTGCGGATGCGGCCCTGGCCGCTGCATTCGTTGCAGGGGTCCTTGATGACCGTGCCGAAGCCCTCGCACGAACCGCAGGGGGCTGCGGTCATGACCTGGCCGAGGATGGAGCGGACTGCCCGCTGCACCTGGCCGCTGCCGCCGCAGATGTCGCAGCGTTCCGGGTGCGTGCCCGGCTGGCAGCAGGAGCCTTCACACGTGGGGCAGGTGACGGCCGTGTCCACTTCCAGCTTCTTGTTGACGCCGAAAACGGCGTCGCGCAGGTCGATCCGGACGCTGATAAGTGCGTCCTGGCCGCGGCGGACGCGGGACGCCGGCCCGGAGGTGCCGCCGGCGCCGAAGAAGGTGTCGAAGATGTCCTGGAACGCGAAGCCTTGGCCGGCGTAGCCGCCGCCGAAGCCGTTGTCGGTGCCGTTCTCGTTGCCGGTGGTGTCGTAGACCCGGCGCTTCTGCGGATCGGACAGCACCTCATAGGCGTGGGTCACGGCCTTGAACCGTTCCGCGGCGTCGTCGCCCGGGTTGACGTCCGGGTGAAGGGAGCGGGCCAGCTTGCGGTAGGCCTTTTTGATCTCTTCGCCGGTGGCTTCCGGGGAGACTCCAAGAACGTCGTAGTGGCTGCTCAAAGTTCGTATCTCTTCCTGGTTGTACTGCCTGTGGTCAGAGGATGTCCGGGGAGTGCTGTCACGGTCCCAGAATCCTCGAAAGGTAGCGGGCCACCGCGCGCACGGCGGCCATGGTGGTGGGATAGTCCATCCGGGTGGGGCCGAGGATGCCCACCTTGGCGCTGGCGTCGGGGCCGTAGCCGGTGGCCACCACCGACGCTTCGGCCAGCCCATCGTAAGGGTTTTCGCGGCCGATGCTGACGGCCACTCCCCGCGGGTCGTGGGCCATGTCGCTCAGGAGCTGCAGCATAACCACCTGCTCCTCGAGGGCCTCCAGGACGGGTCCGATGCTCAGCGGGAAGTCCACGTTGGACCGCGCGAGGTTGGCCGTTCCGGCCATGACCATCCGGTCTTCCCGACTGTTGTGGGCGAGGCCTTCCAGCCCCTTCCCGAGGGCAACAGCCGCATGGCGCTCGGCGGGTGCGCAGCCCGCCACGACGGCGGCCAGGTGCTGGGGCAGGATTGCCACCGGCGTTCCGGCCACGCCTGTCAGGAACCGGGTGCGCAGGGCCGCGAGTGTGTCGTCTGACAGGTCCTGCCCGACGTCGACAACACGCTGGTCCACCTTTCCGGAATCGGCGATCAGCACGATCAGCACCTTTCGGGGCGCCAGCAGCACGAATTCGATGTGCCGGACCACGGCGCGGCTCAGGTGCGGGTACTGTACGACGGCGACCTGGTTGGTCAGCTGGGACAGGAGCCTGGCCGTCCGGTCCAGGACGTCGTCAAGGTCCTCGGAGCCCTCGAGCAGGGTCTGGATGGCTCGTTTCTCCGCCGGCGAGAGCGGCTTGACCGCCGAGATCTGGTCGACGAAAAGGCGGTAACCCTTGTCCGTGGGGATCCTGCCGGCGCTGGTGTGCGGGGCCGTAATGAGGCCCTCGTCCTCCAATGCCGCCATGTCGTTGCGGATCGTGGCGCTGGAAACGCCCAGGTGGTGGCGCTCCACCAGCGCCTTGGAGCCGACAGGTTCGCGGGAGTGGACATAGTCCTCCACGATGGCGCGCAGCACCTCAAGCTTCCGTGGTTCGCTCACAGTCCACCTCCTTTTGGCCATAACCGCGCCGGGCGTCAATCCCGCCCGCAAACGCCGTGGTTAGCACTCGACATGCCTAAGTGCTAACAAGTCTAATATGAGTCGCCGCGTTGTTAGCATTGGTACCGCTCCGGGCGAAATTCCGGGCGCCTGTCCCCCGGCGGCACGCACGCTGCCGGAGCGGCTCCTTCCTGTGCAAATTCCTAATGCAAAGCGGTGAACGAATGCAGTACCAGAACTGGGGCCCGCAGGAGATTGCGGCGCCTGCCAAGAGCAGCCTGCCCGAGGTGCCGGTGGAGCGCGGGATGGTGCTCGAGGACGTCCAGTCCGGCTGGGTGGGCGCGGTGACCCGGGTGGAGAAGTCCGGCGGCATGCACGTGGTGGCGCTCGAGGACCGCCGCGGCAAGTCCCGGTCCTTCAAGCTTGGCTTCGGATTCCTCCTGGACGGACAGCCGATCCGCCTGATGCCCCCGGCTCCCAAGGCCAAGCCGGCAGGGTCCGGCACTGCCGCACGGACGGCGTCGGGCTCGGTTCGGGTGGAAGGGCAGCGCGCCCAGGTGGCCAAGGCCAGCCGCATTTGGGTCGAGGGCAAGCATGATGCCGAACTGGTGGAAAAAGTCTGGGGCGACGACCTCCGGGTGGAGGGTATCGTCGTCGAACCCCTGCACGGCATCGACGACCTGGCGGCGGCAGTTGCTTCCTTCCGCCCCGGTCCCGGCCGCAGGCTGGGCGTTCTGGTGGACCACTTGGTCCCCGACTCCAAGGAGTCCAGGATCGCGGACGCCGTGATGGCCTCCCCCGGAGCTGCCGGAAACGTGTTGATCGTGGGCCACCCGTACGTCGACGTCTGGCAGGCGATCCGGCCGTCGGTGCTGGGGATTCCGCAGTGGCCTGTGGTGCCGCGCGGCACGGACTGGAAAACGGGCATCCTGACCGCCTTCGGCTGGCCGCACGAGACCAAGGAGGACATTGGCCTGGGCTGGCAGAAACTCCTGGGCGCCGTCCGCACCTATGCCGACCTCGAGCCCGCGCTGCTGGGCCGCGTGGAAGAGGTCATCGATTTCCTGACCGTGCCGTAGTTCCCGCCGCGGCGGTTCCGGGTTTCAGCGTCGAGCCAGCGATTGCCCCAACGGCCCGGTATCCTTGGTACGGCGTCACCGCACCGCGGGCCCGGCGCCGCACCAAAGCACCAACGCACCAACGCAAGCAAAAGGAAGACACCGTGGCAGAAGACGCTCGCGACCGCAGGGACACACAGTCCGGCCAGGACCTGCCCCAGTACCATGGCGTACCGGCCAACGCTCTTCCGCTGACCGCCGGCGAAGACCGGCAGTGGGCCACCCTGGCGCACTTCGGCGGCATCCTCGGCTGCGTTCCGGCGCTGCTGATCTACCTCATCTTCCGCGACCGCGGGCCCTTCACCGCGCAGGAGTCCAAGGAAGCGCTCAACTTCACCCTGCCGCCCACCATCGCGGCCTTCGTGGCGAACCTCCTGGTGCTGCTTCCCGTCGTCGGAAACCTGTTCGCCGTCATAGCCACGCTGATCTGGATTGCGCTGACCTGCTTCGCGGTGTCCGCGGGCGTCCACGTCAACAAGGGCCAGCCGCACCGTTACCAGTACAACCTCCGCTGGATCAAGTAGCGAAAACGAAACGCGGGGTCAGTTACAGCCCGATCCTTCGAGGATATTGGGCTGTAACTGGCCCCGCGTTGGTTTTAAGGGATCAGTCAGGCAGGATCCGGCGGACCACGGCATCGGCCAGCAGGCGGCCCTTCAGCGTGAGGACCAGACGCCCCTTGAACGCCTCCTCCGGCACCACGAGGCCGTCGGCGATCAGCCCGGCCACGGCCTTTCGTCCGGACGGCGAAAGGGCGGCCGTCTCGATCCCTGAGGACAGCCGGGCCTCAAGCATGACCTTTTCGACGCCCCGCGTTTCGGCATCGAGCGTCTCGCGGCCGGCCGCTGGCGAGGCACCTGAGCCGAGCCGGCCGGCATAGGCGGTGGGGTGCTTGACGTTCCACCAGCGCACCCCGCCCACATGCGAGTGAGCGCCGGGACCGATGCCCCACCAGTCATCCCCGCGCCAATAGGCGAGGTTGTGGCGGCAGGCCTGATCCGGCGTCGCGGACCAGTTGCTGACCTCGTACCAGTGCAGCCCCGCTTCGGTGATCATCCGGTCGGCGAGTTCGTACTTGTCGGCGTGGTCGTCGTCGTCGATTCCGGGAACTTCGCCACGGCGGATCTGGGCTGCGAGCTTGGTGCCGTCCTCCACGATCAGCGCGTAGGCGCTGATGTGGTCCGGCTGGTAGGACAGCGCAGTCTCAAGCGAAAAGCGCCAGTCCTCCATTGACTCGCCCGGTGTGCCGTAGATCAGGTCCAGGCTGACTGCCAGGCCGGCGTCGCGCGCCCACTGCACCACGAGCGGGACACGGCTGGGCGTGTGGGTGCGGTCCAGGACCTTCAGCACGTGCGGCACAGCGGACTGCATGCCGAACGAGACCCGGGTGAAGCCCGCATCGGCGAGCAGCTGCAGGGATTCCGGCGTGACCGAGTCCGGGTTGGCCTCCGTGGTCACTTCGGCGCCCGGTTCGATCCCCCACCGGTCGATGGCGGCGCGGAGGATTCTGGCCAGGTCCTCGGCCGGCAGCAGCGTCGGCGTGCCGCCGCCGAAGAACACTGTGCTCAGCTTCCGGGCCGGCAGCCCCGACTCTTCAAGGACCCGCGCGGCAAAGTCCACTTCCGAGATGGCGGTGGAGGCGTAGGCGTCCTGGGACGCCCCGCCGCCTAGCTCTGTTGCCGTGTAGGTGTTGAAGTCGCAGTAACCGCAGCGCACAGCACAAAACGGGATGTGCACATACAGTCCGAAGGCCCGGTTGGCTGCACCCTCCAGCGCCTGCGGCGGCAGCAGGCCGTCCGACGGTGCTGGGTCGCCCAGGGGAAGAACGCTAGGCATGGGTGCGGCCTCCGGAGATTCCGGCCACGGTCATCACTACTTCTTGGCCTTGTCCTTGGATTCGTCGGTGGTGAGGGCTGCGATGAAGGCTTCCTGCGGAACTTCCACGCGCCCCACCATCTTCATGCGCTTCTTGCCTTCCTTCTGCTTTTCCAGCAGTTTGCGCTTGCGCGAGATGTCACCGCCGTAGCACTTGGCCAGAACGTCCTTGCGGATGGCGCGGATGGATTCACGGGCGATGATGCGGGATCCGATGGCGGCCTGGATGGGCACCTCGAACTGCTGCCGCGGGATGAGTTCACGCAGCTTGCCGGTCATCATCACGCCGTAGGCGTAGGCCTTGTCCTTGTGGGTGATGGCGCTGAAGGCGTCCACCTGTTCGCCCTGGAGCAGGATGTCCACCTTGACCAGGTCGGCGACCTGTTCGCCGTCGGCCTTCCAGTCCAGCGAGGCGTAGCCGCGCGTCTTGGACTTGAGCAGGTCGAAGAAGTCGAAGACGATCTCGGCCAGCGGAATCCAGTAGCGGAGCTCCACACGGTCCTCGGACAGGTAGTCCATGCCGCGCATCTGGCCGCGGCGGCCCTGGCAGAGCTCCATGATGGAGCCCACGAACTCGTTGGGGGCCAGGATGGTGGCGGCCACCATGGGCTCGCGGACCTCGTTGATCTTGCCGGACGGGAACTCACTGGGGTTGGTTACGGTGAGGACATTCTTGTCCTCGAGGGTGACCTCGTAGACCACGTTGGGGGCTGTCGAGATGAGGTCCAGGTTGAACTCGCGCTCCAGGCGTTCACGGACAATTTCGAGGTGCAGCAGGCCAAGGAAGCCCACGCGGAACCCGAAGCCCAGCGCCGCTGAGGTCTCGGGCTCATAGATGAGCGCGGCATCGTTGAGTTTCAGCTTGTCCAGAGCGTCACGGAGCACCGGGTAGTCCGTGCCGTCCAGCGGATAGAGGCCGGAGAACACCATCGGTTTGGGATCGGCGTAACCGCTCAGTGATTCTGTCGCCGGTTTGGCCAGGTTGGTGACGGTATCGCCCACCTTGGACTGGCGGACGTCCTTCACACCGGTGATGAGGTATCCCACCTCGCCGACGCCCAGGCCCTTGGACGGCGTGGGCTCCGGGGAGCTGACGCCGATTTCCAGGAGCTCGTGGCTGGCCTTGGTGGACATCATCTGGATGCGCTCCCGCGGGTGGAGCATGCCGTCAACCACGCGGACGTACGTGACCACGCCGCGGTACGTGTCGTAGACGGAGTCGAAGATCATGGCCCGCGCAGGCGCCTCGGGGTCGCCGACGGGAGCGGGCAGGTCGCGCACGATCTTGTCCAGCAGGGCCTCGACGCCCACGCCGGTCTTGCCCGACACCAGCAGGACGTCCTCCGGGTCGCCGCCGATGAGGCCCGCGAGCTCGGCCGCGTACTTCTCCGGCTGCGCGGCAGGCAGGTCGATCTTGTTCAGGACCGGGATGATCGTCAGGTCGTTTTCCATGGCCAGGTACAGGTTGGCCAGCGTCTGGGCCTCGATGCCCTGGGCCGCGTCAACAAGCAGGACTGCGCCTTCGCAAGCCGCCAGGGAACGGGACACCTCATAGGTGAAGTCCACGTGGCCCGGGGTGTCGATCATGTTCAGCGCGTAGCTGACGCCGTCCAGTTCCCACGGCATGCGGACGGCCTGGGACTTGATGGTGATGCCGCGTTCGCGCTCGATGTCCATGCGGTCCAGGTACTGGGCCTTCATGTCCCGCGCCTGCACCACGCCGGTGGACTGCAGCATGCGGTCGGCCAGGGTGGACTTACCGTGGTCAATGTGCGCGATGATGCAGAAATTCCGAATAATGGCCGGATCTGTCGCGGCGGGCACCGGGGCGGTGCGGGCCATGGGAGACACGCAGGGTCCTTACTGTTGGCATTTCAGCGGCGTTGTTCAGGCTGAACTCTGGCGATCCTGCTGCCGGCCGCATATCTGATCCTCTAGTCTCCCACGTCCGGGGCGCTGACAGTACATTTTGCGCGGTCCACCCACGACGTCGGGCAGCTTAGTCCGGCAGCTTTGTCCGGCTACTGTCGGGCAGCTTTGAAGGGCGCGCGGGTTATGGTGGCCCCCATGGCTTCGGACTTCTCCTCCATCGGCGGCGCCGTCCGCAGTGTGCTCCGCTTCCTTGGAGTGCTGAGGCAGCCGCCGGTCCGCACCCCGTCACCGGACCGGGGCAGGCCCGAAAACGGTCCCCGGCTCTCCGCCGGCGTAACCGGGACGTATCCGGGCGACTTCACCGGCACGGCGGCCCTGCGGTACAGCCCCTCCCCCGACGGCCGCCCGGACCCGGGCGAGATTGTGTGGACGTGGGTTCCCTTCGAAGAGGACCACTCGCGCGGCAAGGACCGGCCCGTCCTCCTGGTCGGCAGCCACGGGAAGTATCTGCTGGGCCTGATGCTGACCAGCAAGGACCATGACCGCCACCCGCATGCCCGGCTCGGCTACGTCGATATCGGGACCGGGAACTGGGACAGGCAGGGCCGCGCCAGCGAGGCCAAACTGAACCGCGTCCTGCAGATCCACCCGGCCGATATCCGGCGCGAGGGTGCGGTCCTGGACCGGAAGAAGTTTAGGCTGGTGGCGGGCGAGTTGCGGCGGCTGCGCGGCTGGAAGTGACGGCGACGCGCCGCCCCCGGCCTGAATGGCCACAAATGGCCCCGACCTGCTAGTATTTTTAGCTGTGTGTCCGTGCAGGTCGACGGTCACTGATGGCTGGCCGCCATAGGTATCCCCACGCCGCTCAGTCAAGGCCAGCCTGAAAGCCCTCTAGACCATTTCCGCATTACAAAGAGAGTTCACACGTGGCAAATATCAAGTCCCAGAAGAAGCGCATCCTGACCAACGAGAAGGCTCGCCTGCGCAACAACGCAGTCAAGTCCGAGCTGAAGACGGCCATCCGCGCCGTCAACACCGCCGTTGAGTCCTCTGACAAGGAAGCTGCTACTACTGCGCTCGTTTCTGCCAGCCGTAAGCTGGACAAGGCTGTCAGCAAGGGTGTTCTGCACAAGAACAACGCTGCAAACCGCAAGTCGGCGATCTCCAAAAAGGTCAACGCACTCTAAGGTTTTCCAGTTCATCTGAACTGATGCTTGTGGCCGGCACCATTGGTGCCGGCCACTTCTCTTTTAACTTACACCGGCTCTTTCAAAGCACGACGGCGGGAACCTCCGACGGCGGGACGGACGGCATGTCCCTGCCACTGCGAGTCGGCGACGGCAAGGCGTCCGACGCTGCGGTGGCGCCGACGATGAGCCCGGTGGCTGGCTGGCCCGTTATTTCGTCTCCTCGAGGGAAATCGCGGCCGGCTCCCGCTGGGTCGCCGCCCAGCTGGCCAGGACTTTCAACGCGTCCTCGGAAGGTGTCCCGGGTTCGGCGGTGTACACGTTGATGCGCAGCCCCGGATCGCCGGGCAGCTCGAGCGCTTCGAAGCTTAGATCCAGATCCCCGACGATCGGATGGTGGAGCCGTTTCCGGCCCGTGCGGTGGTATTTCACGTCGTGCCGGGCCCAGCGGGAGCGGAACTCCTCACTCCGGGTGGAGAGTTCACCGATCAGGTCCGTGAGGTCTTTGTCGTAGGGGTTTTTCCCTGCCGTGGAGCGGAGTACCGCAACGATGTCGTCCGCGGCCCGCTCCCAGTCTGCAAAGAACTTCCGCGCCTTCGGATTCAGGAAGGTGAACCGTGCGCTGTTCGGCGGCGTGACCCGCTCCGCCATGAGGTCCAGGTACAGCGCCCGGCCGAGTTCGTTGGCGGCCAGGACATCCCCGCGGTCATTGCGGACCCAGGCGGGCGCCGCAGTGATGGCATCGATGACGCGCTGCACGCTCGGCCGGACAGTCTGCGGGCTGCGTTTCCGCCGCGTCCGGGGGGAACTGGTGGCCGCGCGGGCGAGGTCGAAAAGGTGCGCCGTTTCCGCCTCATCGAGCCGCAGAGCTCGCCCAAGGGCCTCAAGGACGCTGTCCGACGCACCGGTGAGGTTGCCGCGCTCCATGCGTATGTAGTAGTCGACGCTCAGTCCGGCAAGCATCGCGACTTCTTCGCGGCGCAGGCCAGCCACCCGTCGGTTGCCGCCGTAGAGTGGCAGGCCGGCTTCGTCGGGACTGAGTCGGGCCCGGCGGGAGGTCAAAAACTTCCGCACGTCGTCGCTGTGTGTCATGGCCTCAAGGCTACGCGGGCCATGATGGCCGAGGGAGGGTCTGGCATTACTTGGAACGGCAGGAACTCCCGCGCACGTGCAGGCCAGGGTTGCATTGAATGCATGAACGCCGCCCCCATCATCCGCTCCCCGGCCGGTGGCCGTCCTTGCGGTCATCCTCGCCAGCTGCTTCATGATGACGATCGCGGCGTTCTGCCCCGGCCTGGTGCTCGTTGTCCTTTTAGCCCCGGTGCGGCGGCGGCTGGCGAACTGACGTCCCCCCCACCAACAACCAACCCATCTGATTAGCGTGAAAGGCATGACCATGGAATTCACACTCAATAACGGCGTCACGATTCCCGCCCTTGGCCTGGGCGTCTTCCAGAGCCCGCCGGAGCAGACGACTGCGGCGGTCGAGGCCGCACTGGCCGCCGGCTACCGGCACATCGACACCGCCGCCGCGTACGGCAACGAGAGGGAGGTTGGCGACGGCATCCGCCGTTCCGGTCCCGACCGTCCGGACGTCTTCATCGAAACCAAGGTCTGGGTCAGCGACTACGGCCACGACCAGACCCTGCATGCTTGGAAGAAGGCAGCCGGCAAGCTTGGCACTGACTACCTGGACCTGTTCATTCTGCACCAGCCTGCACCCGACCGGTTCGAAAAAACCATCGCCGCGTACAAGGCGCTGGAGACGTTGCTCGCTGATGGGCGCGTGCGGGCGATCGGCGTCAGCAACTTCATGCCCCACCACCTCGAGGAGCTGCTCGCGGCCACGGACGTAGTTCCCGCCGTCAACCAGATCGAAGTGCACCCCTACTTCGCGCAGCCGGCTGTCCAGGCAGCCGACGCCGTTAACGGCATCCTCACGCAGGCGTGGTCCCCGATCGGCGGCATCACCTTCTACCCCGGCTGGGGCGAGAACCGCCGGAATGTGATGGAAGAACCGGCGATTGCCGCCGTCGGGAATGCGCACGGCAAGACCCCCGCCCAGGTGATGCTGCGCTGGCACCTGCAGCAGGGCCGCTCCGCCATCCCCAAATCGACCAACCCGGCGCGCATCAGCGAGAACTTCAACGTCTTCGACTTCGAGCTCAGTTCCGATGAGCTGGCGGCCATCGACGCACTGGACACGGGCGTGCGCAACGGACCGGATCCGGACGAAGCCCGCCCGGAGCGCTTTGCCATGGTCATCCCCGAAGCCTAAGACCCGAGAGAGAGAAGGAACCAGCATGGAATACCGCCACCTCGGCCGCACCGGTGTGCAGGTCAGTCCCCTATGCCTCGGCGCGATGATGTTCGGGCCCTGGGGCAACGACGACCGCTCCGACTCCATCCGCATCATCCACCGCGCACTTGACGCAGGAATCAACTTCGTCGACACCGCCGACGTGTACTCCGGCGGCGTTTCGGAGGACATCGTCGGGGAGGCGCTCCAGGGCCGGCGCGACGACGTATTCCTCGCCACCAAGTTCTTCATGCCCATGGGTGACGGCCCCAACCAGCGCGGAGGATCCCGCCGCTGGATCATGCGCGCGGTTGAGAGTTCCCTGCGCCGCCTGAACACCGATTACATTGACCTCTACCAAGTCCACCGGCCCGGCCCTGACACGGACGTGGAGGAGACCCTCGGAGCCCTCACCGACCTCGTCCGCCAGGGCAAGGTGCGCTACATAGGGTCCTCATCCTTCTCCGGATCCCAGATCGTGGAGGCCCAGTGGGCGTCCCGGGAGCGGCACCTGGAGCGTTTCGTCACGGAGCAGCCGCCATACTCGATCCTGGTACGCGGCATCGAGGAGGATGTTCTCCCTGCGGCGCAGCGCCACGGGATGGGCACACTGACATACAGTCCGCTCGCCGGCGGCTGGCTCTCCGGGCGCTGGCGGAAAGACAAAGCCTCCTCCCCCACCTCGACCGCCCGTCCGGGCGCCAGGTTCGATATGACGAGCCCGGCCAACCAGCGCAAGCTCGACATCGTCGAGGAACTCGCCCAGCTCGCCGACCAGGCGGGGCTTAGCCTGATCGAGCTGGCGATCGCGTTCGTGATCAACCATCCCGCCGTCACGGCAGCAATTGTCGGTCCGCGCACCATGGAGCAGCTGGAGTCCTATCTCCCGGCGGCCGGCCTGGCCCTGTCCACCGATGTGCTGGAGCGCATCGACAAGATCGTCGCACCCGGTGTGACCGTCAATCCCGAAGACAACAGCTACGGAGCCCACGAGCTCACAGCGCAGGCCCGCCGGCGGAGACAGCAGTGAGCTAACGGCCGCGGGCGGCGGAGGCGATGACGGTGACGGCGTGTTCGACGGCGTAGACGGGATCGCGGGAAAGGCCTTTGACCTGGGCGTCAGCCTCGGCCGTGACCTGAATCGACCGGGCGAGGCCTTCCGGCGTCCATCTGCGGACGTCACGCTGCGCCTGCTCCACGAGCCAGGGCTGCATGCCCAGTTGCTTGGCGATTTGCGCAGCCGAGCCCTTGGCGCCCGCCACCTTGGCGACGGTCCGCAGCTTCGCCGCCAACGCGGCGACGAGCGGTACCGGATCGGCACCCGTTGCCAGCGCGTGGCGGAGCGTGGACAGGGCAAGCGGGCCGTTGCCGGCCATGGCTGCGTCAGCCACCTTGAAGGCTGTCGCCTCGATCCTTCCGCCGTAGTACCTGTCGACCATGTCGGCGTCGACGGCGGTCGAGGCGTCGGCAACGAGCTGGCTGCACGCGGCCGCAAGTTCGGACAGGTTCGCGCCGACGGCGTTGACCAGGGACTGGACCGCGTCGGGCGTGATCCGCCGGCCGGCGGCCTTGAATTCCGCCGTGACGAAGGCGGTCTTCTCCGCGTCCTTTTTCAGCGGCTGGCAGTCGACAATCGGCCAGCCGCCGGCCTTCACGGCGTCGAGCAGCTTCTTGCCGCGCGTTCCGCCTCCGTGCCGGAGCACCAGCACGGCGTCCTGCTCGACGTGTTTGAGGTACGTCAGTCCGTCGGCCAGGAAAGCGTCATTCATAGCTTCGAGGCCGTCCACCTCGATCAGCTTGCTCTCACCGAACAGCGACGGGCTGACGTTCATGGCCAGCGCCCCGGCCTCGTATGCGCCGGCACTGAGCCTGGTGACTTCCACGTCGGGAGCCGCCGCACGTACCTGGGTCCGGATACGGTCCATCGCCCGGATGCCGAGGTACTCCTCGGGGCCTGTTATCAGGACGACGGCCGCAGGGGTTACGTCCCGCCAGGACGCCGAATTGGCTGCCGGCGTCTTCGGTCGTTGCTGGGCAGCGGCCACTCGTGATTCCTCCCGGAGTTCAAATTGCAGACTCTAAGTCTCCCACGGCTCCCGGGGGCGGTGCGGCGGAGCCGGACCTCAGGCAGCCGGTCCAGGAAGCGCACGGTGTGGGCGTGGGCCGCCAGGACCAGTTTGACGGTGTGGGCAGGATGGACGGCAATCCACAAGGCGACCAGCGTCAGCATGGAAAACAGCAACATGGTCAGCAGGCCGAACACCCCTTCCGGCCATGACGGTGCGGCGCCGGGAAGCCCGGCCGTGAAGCGGGCGATGGAAGCCACGGCACCGGCAAAGAGCCCCGCAATGCCGATTAGCACAGCCGCCAGCCACGGCAGGAAGGGCAAGACGGGCACAGCAGCGGTACCCAGGATGGTGACGGGCGCGACGAGAGGGGCTACCAGGACATTGGCCAGCAGCGAATACGTGGCAAACTGCGGCTGCAGCAGCACAATGACCGGGCCGCACAGCACCTGGGCTGACAGCGGAACCGCGACCGCCGCCGCAACCCAGCGCGGCACGCGGGGCGGAAACCAGCCCATAATGCTGCGTCCCAGCACAATAATCCCCAGCGTGGCCAGGACAGAGAGCAGGAACCCGAAACTCGCGCCCAACTCCGGTTCCACGAGCAGCAGGGCGATCACGGCGAGGCAGAGGAAGCTCAGTCCCCTGCCGGCCCGGCCACCTGCAAGGGAAGCGACGGCAACAGCTCCCATCAGCGAGGCCCTGAGGACGCTGGCGTCCGGTCCCACCATGAGGACAAACAAACCAAGGCCTGCCAGGGCGCATGCCGCGGCAGGGATCCTGCCCAGGCGCAGCGAACGTGCAGCCAGCAGCAGCGCACCAAGAATGAGGCTGCAGTTGGCCCCGGAGACGGCAGTCAGGTGTGTCAGGCCAACGGTTTTCATGACCGTTTCCAGTTCCTCGCTGAGTCCGCCCGTGTCGCCGGTAACCATGCCGGGAAGCAGGCCGCGAGCATCGGGGGGAAGCCAGGCGGAGGCCGAAGCAAACCGCTTGCCCAAGGCAGCCGGGGCCTGCTGCCAGTCCTGTGCCGCTGCCAGCCGGGCGGGCGGCGATGAAGCGGTCAGAATTGCCGCCTCGACGCGGCCCGCATCCGGAGGCCGGAGCTTTCCTGTCACCCTGATCAACTGGCCGGTGCCCGCGTGTTGCCACTCGTGACCGCCGATGATGACCACCGGGAGCTGGGCCCGCGCGACTTGGCCTCCCGACGTCAACGCCCGGACCACCGCCGCCACCGCCCAGCGTTCGGCGCGCCCGGAGGGGCCCGGCGTCTTGAGGGCACGCGGTGCCCCGGTCAGCTCGGCTTCCGCCACAACTGATTTCCGCCCGGCGATTAGTCCGGCCATGTGCTCGTCCGAGCGCTGCGCCGATGACACCGCCGAATGTGCAGTCGATGCGGCGGCCAGCATGAGTGCTGCGGTGAGCGTCGTCAGGAAGGTGCGCCGCCAGTGTCCTCCGGCTTTCTTCCTCCGCAGGACCATGGCCAGCAGTGCGCCGGCGGATGCCGCAAGTCCACTCCAAACAAGCAGGAGAGTGGTCGGCGTCAGCCAGGGCCCCGCGACGGTGGCTGCCCAGACCAGCAGTGTGGCGGGGACAAGGCGAAGGTCGGTCCGGCGGCGGTTCTGTTCAGCTGCTGCCGTGTCCTTTGGGTCCGGCAGCAAACGACGGCGGATGTCAGCTCGAATCTTGCCACTGAGGACACTCGCGGCTCTGGGGCGGAATGGAGGCCCCGGACTGATAGGTGGAGCAGGTGCGGCGGCGCCCGGTGCAGAACCGTCCTGTCTGGAGCCTGTAGCCGCGGAGTCGCGCCGTGCAGAGTCAACCCGTGGAGACTCCACGGCGGCTTGGACATAGCGGTGCCACCGACTGGGTGCGCGTCCGTTCCTGCCATCCATGTCAGATGGTCACCAGCGGAAGGAGCGTTTCCAGCATTTTGGGGCCGACGCCGTCGACGGCGTCCAGTTCCTCCGGCGATTTGAAGGGGCCCTGCTGCATGCGCCAGTCGACGATCCGCTGAGCCAGCACCGGGCCCACCTTCGGCAGTTCTGCGAGCTGTTCGGCGGTGGCCGTGTTGAGGTTGACCTTGGCTCCCGCACCGCCGCCCGCAGCCCCGGGGCTTCCACCGCCAGCGGGGCCACCCCCGCCCGACGTGCCGCCCGACGTGCCGCCCGACCCGGGGCGGTCCGCCGGCGGGCCACCCGACGTGTCAGCCGGTGCCGCCTCCCCCCGACGCGGCACGTAGATTTTCTGTCCGTCTTCCAGCAGGGACGCAAGGTTGAGGCGGTCGAGGTCTGCATCCCGGCTGCCGCCTCCGACAGCAGCGATAGCCTGGTGAACCCGGCTCCCCCGCGGAAGCCGGACCACTCCGGCCTTTTTCACCGCCCCGGCAACGTGCACCACAACATTCCCCGCCGCCGGGCTTTTGCTGTCCGCCCCGTTTCCTTCTTTTCCGTCGGCGTCGTTCCCATCACCGTTAGTCCCGTCTTCGTTCGACCCGCTTTCCGTGCCGCCATTCTCCCGGTCAGACGGGTTGCCGGCCGACTCGCCCGCCGCGTCGTGGGTGAATGAACTGAGCGGAATGACAACGGGTCCGTTGGCCGCCGCCTGCCACCAGAGCAGTGCTCCGGCAAGCAGCGACAAGACGCCCACCAATGCCGCCGCGCGGATACCAAGGCGCCAGCGCAAGCGTGGTTCCAACACTTCGCCGGACTTCGCAGACCCGGCCGAACCTGACTGCCTGCCGTAGACAAAGCCACCTGTAGTGCCCGGCTCCAGCAAGCCCGTAGCGCCGTCACCCGGCCGCCGGTCGGTCACTTCATCGCCGGGGAGGCCGGGCGTGGCTGGCGGCCCGAGGGAGGCCGCCAGTCTTCTGGCCGCCGGTGTCTCCACCGTGCCCGCCCGACCGGACGCACGGCCCCCGCCAACGCGCGACTGATCGCGGGCTGCGGCTCCAGCGGTCCGGCGTGACATATCCACCACGCTAGGAAACGGTCAATCCCACCGACAGTCCCGTCATGCCCTATGTGGATAGTTCAGTTATCGCTGGTAGGTGATGTACGCCTCGTACTGCACGCGCCACTTCTCCGGCTCCTTGGGATCGGGGATCGTGGTGGTGAGGAACTGGACGCCGGTCACCTGGCCCTTCAGGTACTTCAGCCATTTCGTGACTTCGTCGGCCACGTCCCGGTCCAACTGTGCGACGTGGTGGACTTGCATGGACATGGGGCCTCCTTGCTCGGTGGGGAGACTGTACTACCAGCGGCCCGCCGCTGGTAGGGCATGAACAGTTGAGGCATTCGTGCAGCGCAGGCGTGAGCAGTCGTTTAGGCGCCCCGACGACCGGAACGTTGGGGCAGGAGTCTTCCCAGGCTGCTGGCGAGGATGCCCAATCGGGCCATGGGTCCACTGGCAGTGGAGGTTCGTGTCCGTCGAGAGCCAGCGAGTTCTCGACATAGATATGGGGAGCCTCCAAGATTCCGGGCCCGGGTCACCGGACACGCCTGAGTAGCCGTAGACGCCGATGGGGTTGTCTGGATCGTCTGGAACCAAAGAGTCGGACCGAGTGCACCGCATCGAAACAGAAGCAGCTACGCCTTAGCTGTCAGTGTCAGTACCGCCCGCCGCGAGGCAACCGGCAACCGATGCGCTGCTCTCCCCCACGATCACCGCAAGGACGCCGAGCCCGGCGTGCGCCGCCAGGACGGCCGGGAGCGAGCTGATCTGAGCCGGAGGGCACGCCGGGAGCTTCGCGGCCAGCCGGGCCGCAAGCAACTCGGCCTCGGGCCGGTTGCCGAAGTGGTGGATGGCCAGCCGGGCCTCCCCCAATGGTCTGCCCTCGGCCTCCGCCACCACGATCTCCTCCAGCCGTGCGATGGCCTTCGCCGCGGACCGCACTTTTTCCAGCGGAACGATCTTGCCGCCGTCGACCGCCAGAATCGGCTTGATGGACAGCATGGCACCGACGAGCGAGGCAGCAGCGCCAATACGTCCGCCGCGCCGCAACTGCTCCAGGCTGGGCACGTAGAAATAGACCTTGCTCCGGGCGGCGCGCTCCTCGGCGAGCAGTCGCACCTCAGCCGCGCCCCTCCCGTCCGCCGCCGCCACCACGGCGCTCTGGACGGCAAGTCCCTGCGCCATCCCCACGGTGCGGGTGTCCAGCACCTCAACGGGGATGCTGACCCGGCCGGCCGCGAGCCGGGCCGCATCAGCGGTGCCGGAGAGACTACCGGAAATGTGGATGGACACGACGGACTCGAACCCCTGCCGTTCGGCGGCGAGATAGGCCTGCTCAAACTGTCCCGGCGACGGACGGGACGTCTTGACGGGAGTCGCTGCAGCCAGAGCAAGGGCTATGGTCCCGGTGATGTCGTCCTCACCTTCGCCGAAGATCTCCTCGCCGACCATGACGGGCATGGGAATGACAGTCAGCCGGCCGTTGATGGAAAAAGCACGCACCCAGTCGGCCGGCAGGGCAGCGGCGGAGTCCGTCACCACGGCAGTGCGGACGACGACGGCGGGCTCCCCCGTGGGCGGGACCTGTCCCGGTCTGGTCGCCTGGCGGAGGCGGACCAGGTGCTCTTTCAACCACAGCCAGGCTGCCGGCTCACGGTCAATCACGGCGCACCCCTTGCAGTTGTTTTCCGGCCGCCGGCAGTGCCGGCGGCCGGAATCCGTCCAGTTATCGCCCTGCTAGGCCGGGACGATGTTCACCAGTTTAGGTGCCCGCACGATCACGGTCCGGATGCCGCGGCCATCGAGGGCGCGCTGGACGTTCTCGGAGGCCAGCGCAAGCTCACGCAGTTCGTCCTCGGAGATGGCCGGCGATACCTCGAGGCGGTCGCGGACCTTGCCCTGGACCTGGACCACCGCGGTGATGGTCTCCTGCACCAGGAGGGCCTCGTCGTGCGACGGCCATCCGGCGTTGGCCACGGATGCCGGGTGTCCCAGGACGTTCCACAGGTCTTCAGCGGTGTAGGGCGCGAAGAGGCTGAGGATGACGGCCACGGCCTCTGCCGCCTCCCGCACGGCGGGGTCGGCACCGCCGGCGCCGGCATCGATGGTCTTCCGGGTAGCGTTGACCAGCTCCATCAGCTTGGCCACCACGACGTTGAATTTGTTGTTGTCCAGGAGTTCTGCCGCATCCGCGATGGTCCGGTGCGTGACCGAGCGCAGGGCGCGGTCGCCGGCGCTGAAGTCCACCCCGGGCTCGCTGGTGACGTCCTGGCCAAGGCGCCAGGCGCGGGCCAGGAACTTCGCGGAGCCCGACGGCGAAACGTCCGCCCAGTCGACGTCGTCCTCGGGCGGGGACGCGAAGATCATGGTGAGCCGGACGGCGTCGACGCCGAATTTGTCCAGCTGCTCGCCGAGGTCGACGCCGTTGCCCAGCGACTTGCTCATGGCCTTGCCGCCGTTGAGCACCTGGCCCTGATTGAGCAGGGCGCTGAACGGCTCGTCTGCCGCCAGCAGGCCCATGTCGTGAATGACCTTGGTGAAGAAGCGGGCGTAGAGCAGATGCAGGATGGCGTGCTCGACGCCGCCGACATACTGTCCGACGGGCATCCAGTCGTTGATCTTCGCAGGATCGAACGGGCCGTCGGTGTAGTGCGGGGAGACGAAGCGCAGGAAGTACCAGGACGAGTCCACGAACGTATCCATGGTGTCAGTGTCCCGCTGGGCCGCGCGTCCACAGTTCGGGCACTCGACGTTGACCCACTCTGCGGCTGCGGCCAGGGGCGAAGTGCCCCTGGGTGACAGCGCCTCGCCGCGCAGGTCCTCGGGCAGCGTAACCGGCAGCTGCTCGTCGGGCACCGGCACCTCGCCGCACTCGGCGCAATGGATGATGGGGATCGGGGTGCCCCAGAAGCGCTGGCGGCTCAGGAGCCAGTCGCGCAGCCGGAAGTTGACGAACTTCTCGCCGGTGCCCTGTTCTTCGAGAATCCTGATGGCTTCGGGGATGGCGTCGCTCTTGGGCATGCCGTCAAGGACGCCGGAGTTGATCAGCGTTCCCTCCCCGGCGGTCGCCTTGCCGGAAACTGCGGGATCTTCCTCGCCGGTGTCCAGCACCGCACGCACAGGCAGGCCGAACTCCCTGGCGAAGTCGAGGTCGCGCTGGTCGTGCGCGGGGACAGCCATGATGGCGCCAGTGCCGTAGTCGGCCAGGACATAATCCGCTGCCCAGACGGGCAGCTTTTCACCGTTCAGCGGGTTGATGGCGTAGCGGCCGGTGAACACACCGGTCTTTTCGCGCTCCGTGGACTGGCGTTCGATGTCCGAAAGGGCCTTGACCTTTTCACGGTATGCCATGAGTGCGTCGTGGTGTTCGGGGGTGACCAGGTCCAGGGCCAGGTGCGCATCAGCGGCCACGACGAAGAACGTGGCGCCGTACAGGGTATCCGGACGCGTGGTGAAGACCGTGACCTCACGCTCGGCACGTCCGTCGGACGCCTCGATCACGAACCGGACATGCGCGCCTTCCGAGCGGCCGATCCAGTTGCGCTGCATCGCCAGAACCCGCTCTGGCCAGTGGCCCTGCAGCTCGGTCATGTCGTCCAGCAGCCGGTCCGCGTACTCGGTGATTTTGAAGTACCACTGGTTCAGCGACTTCTTGGTCACTGCCGTGCCGCAGCGTTCGCAGGCACCGTTGACAACCTGCTCGTTGGCCAGCACGGTGAGGTCCTTGGGGCACCAGTTGACAGGTGAGTCCTTGCGGTAGGCGAGGCCGCGCTCGTAGAAGCGCTTGAACAGCCACTGCGTCCAGCGGTAGTACTCCGGGTCCGAGGTGTGCAGGCGGCGGGACCAGTCTGCCGAGATGGCGTAGCGCTTGAAGGACGCGGCCTGGGTGTCGATGTTGGCGTAGGTCCACTCGCTCGGGTGGGCGTTGCGCTTGATGGCAGCGTTCTCCGCGGGGAGCCCGAACGAGTCCCAGCCGATCGGGTGCAGCACGTCGTACCCCTGCTGGCGCAGGTAGCGGGCCACCACGTCGCCCATTGCGAACGCCTCGGCATGCCCCATGTGGAGATCGCCGGAGGGGTAGGGGAACATGTCCAGGACATAGCGGCGTTCCCGGGATCCGTCGTCGGCGGGGGTGAAGACCTTCAGGTCTTCCCACACCTGCGGCCACCGGGCTTCCATCGCCGCGAAGCTGTACGCGCCCTCCTCGGGCGCCTCCGCTCCACTTGCTGCTGTTCCGGTTTCGGTCTCCGGCTGAACGCTCACTGCTGCCCTCTTCTGTTCTGTCATGACCTCTGTCCTGTCACAACGGTCTGATCCCCGCCGCCCGCCGGGAAGGCTTCCCCGGACACACAAAAGCCCCTCGACATGGAGGGGCGGCCGCTCGATAATCCGTATTTGTTCGGGATACCAAGCGGCTAGCTAAGCAGAAGGATCGCACGCATACACCTACTCTAGCGCACCGCGATACCCGCCCCGCCACCTAAGCCCCGTCGCCCCGAGCGGCTGAATAGCTGACGCACCGTTCACTTGGGTGACATCACAGGAGAAGCGAGGAAGGCGGCCCCTCGCCCATGGTGTGGTGGGCACCGCGAACCGGGCGGGGCAGGGGCCGCCTTCCTCGCGGAGGTGAGGCGGCCCCTTGAGAACGGGACGAGAAGGTTACCTCACGTCCTCGTCGACCCAGTCCATGGATTTGGTGACGGCCTTCTTCCAGAGGCGCAGCTGCCGTTCCCGTTCCTCCGTGTCCAGGTTCGGTTCCCAGCGCTTGTCCTCGGACCAGTTGGCGGACAGTTCGCCGAGGTCCTTCCAGAAGCCGACGGCGAGTCCGGCCGCGTAGGCGGCCCCCAGCGCGGTGGTTTCCACCACTTTGGGCCGGATGACGGGGACGCCGAGGATGTCCGCCTGGAACTGCATGAGCGCATCGTTGGCGACCATGCCGCCGTCGACCTTCAGCTCGGTGAGCGGAACACCGGAGTCAGCGTTGACGGCGTCCAGGACTTCCCGTGTCTGGAAGGCGGTGGCCTCGAGCGCGGCCCTGGCGATGTGGCTCTTGTTGACGAACCTGGTCAGGCCCACGATGGCGCCGCGCGCGTCCGAGCGCCAATAGGGCGCGAAGAGCCCGGAGAACGCCGGCACGATGTACACGCCGCCATTGTCCTTCACCGAGGCGGCCAGGGACTCCACTTCGGGCGCGCTGCTGATCATGTTCAGGTTGTCGCGCAGCCACTGGATGAGCGAACCGGTGACGGCGATCGACCCTTCCAGCGCGTAGTGCGGGGCCGCGTCCCCCAGCTTGTAGCCGACGGTGGTCAGCAGCCCGTTCTTGGAGTGCACGATCTCCTCGCCGGTGTTGAAGATCAGGAAGCAGCCGGTGCCGTAGGTGTTCTTCGCTTCGCCGGTCTCGAACGCGGCCTGGCCGAACGTGGCCGCCTGCTGGTCGCCGAGGATGCCCGCCACGGGAACTTCCCGCAGCAACTGCGAGGTGTGGACGTTGCCGTAGACCTCGGAGGAGGACTTGATCGCGGGCATCATGGTGGCGGGAACGCCGAAGATGCCCAGGATCTCCTCGTCCCACTGCAGGGTGTCGAGGTCCATGAACATGGTCCGCGAGGCGTTGGTGACGTCAGTGACGTGCACACCGCCGTCCACGCCGCCGGTGAGGTTCCACAGCACCCAGCAGTCGGTGTTGCCAAAGACGAGGTCGCCGGCTTCGGCTTTCTCCCGGGCGCCGTCCACGTTGTCCAGGATCCACTTGATCTTGGTACCGGAGAAGTACGTGGCCAGCGGCAGGCCGACCTTCTGTTTGAACCGGTCCGCTCCCCCGTCCTTGGCCAGCTCATCAACGATGGGCTGGGTGCGGGTGTCTTGCCACACGATCGCGTTGTAGATCGGCTTGCCCGTGGTCTTGTCCCAGACCACCGCCGTTTCGCGCTGGTTGGTGATCCCGACGGCGGCGATGTCGTGCCGGGTCAGGTTCGCCTTGGACAGGGCGGAACCGATGACCTCGCGGGTGTTATCCCAGATTTCCATGGGATCGTGCTCCACCCAGCCGGCCTGCGGGAAGATCTGCTCGTGTTCCATCTGCCCGGACGACACGATGCTGCCGCTGTGGTCAAAGATGATGGCGCGGGTGCTGGTGGTGCCCTGGTCGACGGCGATTACGTATTGGCTCATGATGACGTCCTTGTCGTTGTGCTTTCTAGTGAGGAAATGTGCGTAAAACGGAAAATCGTTGTGCTGCCGGAGTCGTGCCGTGGGTCAGGTGTCAGGTGGCCGCGCTGAATACGATCGGGAGCAGACCGGCCAGGCCTGCCAGCGTCCCGCCGATCAGGGGGCCGACCACCGGAATCCAGGAGTAGCCCCAGTCGCTGGAGCCCTTGCCCTTGATGGGCAGGATGGCGTGGGCAATGCGCGGTCCCAGGTCACGGGCCGGGTTGATTGCGTAGCCGGTGGGACCGCCAAGGGATACGCCGATGCCGACCACCAGGAGGGCTACAGCAAGCGGGCCAAGCCCCGAGGGGGTCCCGCCGAAGGTGAGGATCACGAAGACCAGCACGAACGTGCCGATGATTTCGGTGATCAGGTTCCAGGGCGTGGAGCGGATGGCCGGGCCGGTGGAAAATACCGCGAGCTTGCTGGCTGGCTCAGGCTCGACGTCGAAGTGCTGCTTGTGCGCCAGCCATGTGACCACGGCGCCCAGGAATGCTCCGGTCAGTTCCCCGCCGAAGTATGTGAAGGTGGAAGCAGCGTCCACCGGGACGCCGGGTGCGTATTCGGCGTTGCGGTGAACGAGCAGGCCCAGGGTGACGGCCGGGTTAAGGTGGGCGCCGGAGTGGGCGGCAACGTACACGCCGGAGAAAACGGCGATGCCCCATCCCCACGTGACCATCAGGAATCCTCCGTTGTTGCCCTTCGTGCCTTTCAGGGCAACGTTGGCCACAACGCCGCAACCCAGGAGGGTCAGCATCGCGGTTCCGAATAGTTCGGAAAGAAAGACCAATCCAAGAGACATCTTTGACTCCTCTATTTTCTGTTGTCAGTCCTTCGCGGTTGAAGGACGGCTTCCCGCTACGCGACGAGGCTGTGAACCTCGACGCCGTGGTATCGCTTCAGCACCTCCTGCGCGTGGTTGATTTCGGCGGTAACTCCTGCAGCATCCCAGCCGAGCGGCTCGGCCAGGGCCTGGGCAACCTCATTCAGCAGTTCCCCCGTGACCAGGCCGCGGAAGGCGAGGGATGTGCGCCGGATCAGGACGTCCACGAGATGGCCGATCTGTTCGTTCGCGGCCATGAACTGAAGTTCCCTGACGCTCAGCTCCCGGGTGGATCGCAACGGGCGGTCGGGGCCGGCGTCGAGATAGCTGATGACTTCCTCGGCGCGGGTGCCGTACCTGGTGAGGACGCCGGCTGTCCGGTCAGCATCCCGGGTGGGAGCCATGTGCGCCTTGATCCATTTCTGGATGCCGGCTTCGCTGTCCGGGAATCCTGAGCCACCGCCGATGGCGAGTTTCGCCGTCGACAGCTTCCGTTCGCTTCCAAGTTCGGTGAGAACGTCGTCGGTCAGGTGTTCGGCCAGTGCCCGGAAGGTGGTCCACTTGCCACCCACCAGGCTGAGGACGACGGCGCCGCCCGCCTGGGTGCCTGTCTGCGGAGCCCGCCGCTCGATGCGGTAGTCCCTCGACACGAACCCCGGCTGGGTTGCGTCGTGCCGCGGCAGCGGCCGCACGCCCGAGAACGAATAGACAATCTGGCTGCGGTTCACGGCGATGTCCGGGAAGACATGGCCGATGAGGTCGAAGAAGTACTCGACTTCCTCTTCCGTGCAGACCGCGTCTTCCGACATGTCGGCGTCGACGTCAGTAGTACCGACCAGGACGCGGTCACCCATCGGATAGATCAGCACGATCCGGCCATCTGTGTGTTCGAAGAAGATCTCGCGTCCATTGCACGCAGCCAGCAGCCCGGGGTGGTCAAGGACGATATGGGAACCCTTGGTCCCGCCCATGAAGGAGGTGGGCGCGCCCATTGCCTCGTTCGTGAGGTCAACCCACGCGCCGGTGGTGTTGACGATGACGTCCGCGGTGAAGCCGAACTCGTCGCCGGTGAGTTCATCCCGGAGGACTGCAGTGCTGGAACCGTCCGCGTTGGACTTCACGGAGACCAGGGAGAGGTAGTTACTGGCCCGGGCCGTGGCCTTTTGCGCTCCGGCTTTCTCGCCGTCCTGCAGGACATCAAGGGTGAGGCGCTCCGGGTTGTGAACGGACGCGTCGAAGTAGGTGGCCGTGTATTTGACGCCGGGGTGCAGCATCGGGAGCTCGGCCAGCGCCTTCTGGCGCCTGCGGAACTGGTGGCGCGGGACGCTGCCGCCGTCACGGGAAAAAGAATCGTAAAGGCTGAGGCCCAGCTTGATCAGGAAGGCGCCGCGCTCCTTCGGTTTGCCCTGCTGCTTGTGCGTGAGGAACCGCAGCGGCGCGGCAAGGACACCTGAGAACGTGCTGAAGATTGGAATGGTGGTCTGCAGCGGCTTCACGTAGTGCGGCGCGATCCTCAGGAGCCGGTTGCGCTCAACCACGGACTCCCGAACGAGCCGGAATTCGCCGTTTTCCAGGTAGCGGATGCCGCCGTGGATCATGTGGGACGAGGCGCCACTGGCACCCTGGCAGTAGTCCCCGCGCTCCACCAGCGCCACGTCGACCCCCTGCAGGCCGAGGTCGCGGAATGTTCCGACGCCGTTGATGCCGCCGCCCACGATCAGAACCTGGGCGTTGGGCCGCCGGCGCAGCCGGGAGACGGACTCGCGCTCCGCGCCCGCGGCGGGGGTGCTGTCGGTATGGCCGGATGAATCCTTCAGTCCCAAATCTGGCTCCTTTGGGTTGGTTCGTAAGAGCTTGTTGCAGGCGGCGCACCGAATGGTGCGGGGCCGTTCACCACTATTGTTTGGATTAATGGAAAATAACGTCAAGCACTATGCACAAACGTGCAGAACGGAACCAGGCATGCCCCGTCCCAGACATTCCGAAGCGCTGCGCGCCGCCCAGCTCTACTACATGCAGGACCTCACCATGGACGCCATCGCCCGGGAATTGCGGACCTCCCGCTCCACCGTTTCCCGGCTGCTTTCCACGGCCCGGGAGACGGGCCTGGTGCAGATCCAAATCCGCAGCCCGCTGGATACCGGACCGGAGCTGGAGCGGCTAATCCGGGCTCAGTACAAGGTGGATGTGCACGTGGTTCCCGTCCTGGACACCCTCAACGAGGCTGAGACGCTGGACCGCGTGGCCATGCAGGCAGCGCGCACCATCGGACCCCTGGTGGACTCGAACGCGATCATCGGAGTGGCATGGGGATCCACACTCAGCGCCGTAAGCCGCCACCTGACGCGCAAGATTACCCATGACAGCGTGGTGGTGCAGCTGAACGGCGCGGGCAACATGCAGACCACTGGCATCACCTACGCCAGCGACATCATGCGGCGCTTCGGCAGCGCCTACGGGGCGCGCGTTGAACAGTTTCCCGTGCCTGCCTTCTTCGACCACGCGGCCACGAAGACAGCGATGTGGAATGAGCGGAGCGTGCAGCGCATCCTCGACCTGCAGTCCCGCATGAGCATTGCGATTTTCGGCGTGGGCTCGGTCGACGCCGACTACCCCAGCCACGTGTACGCCGGCGGTTACCTCGACGAGGACGATCTGCTCACGCTGGCAAAATCCGACGTTGTCGGGGACGTGGCCACAGTCTTCTTCCGCAGCGACGGCTCTTCGGACGGCATCACCCTGAACGAACGGTCCACTGGTCCCTCGCTGGAACAACTGCGCCAAGTGCGCCGGCGGATCTGCGTGGTGTCCGGCGCGTCCAAGATCAACGGTCTACGTGGGGCGCTGGTGGCCGGGCTGGCGACTGACCTGATTCTTGACGAGGCCTCGGCCCGGCGGCTGGTCAGCCTTGACAACGGAAACTGAGCGTCCGGTAAGACCAAGCCTAGTGGCCGCTGCGGAGCGTACCCGGCGAGCAAACGAAGAACAGGGGCTGCTCCACCTGGGCGAACGGGACGACGAGCCACCGGCCGCCGTAGAACTCGACGTACGAGTCCGGAGTGCATCTTGCGAAAGCTTCTTCGCGTGTCATCGTCTTTCCTTTCGCTTCGACGTTCCGATCTGTACGGGTAGGCCTCTCCGACCTCCCCGGGTGATACCCTTAACTATAGACCTTCATTGATAAAGGTCAATAGACATTCAAGGTTAAACGTCAAGTCTCTAGGAGATGCGCTGTGACTGCCTGGAAAGAGCAACTCGCCTTCGCCCCATTGGATAACGCTGATCGAAGCGAAGAAGTCGGACGCCGGCTTAGGCATGCCATCGAACTGGGAGTGCTCGAAGACGGCTCCCAGCTGCCCAGCGAAAGCTATCTCGCTTCCCGAATGGGCGTGTCCACCCTGACGCTGCGGGCAGCGCTGGCCGAGTTGCGCGGACTGGGCCTGGTGGAGACGCGGCGCGGCAAAGGCGGCGGGAGCTTCGTGAAGGCCAACACCGGGGATATTGCCCGCGTGCAGCGCCAGTCCCTTGAGGCATACTCCCTTGACGACCTGCGCGATTTGAGGGAGTACCGCGCCTTCCTCGCCGGCAGCGCCGCTGCCGCCGCCGCGGCGGCTATCCGATCCCACCGGCTCTCGATGGGGCGCCTCGACCACACAGCAGTCGAAATCCGGACCTGCGAGCAGCCGGCGGACGCAATCCGGGCGGACAGCAAGTTTCACATCGAGCTCGCAGCCAGTTCAGGATCGGTCAGACTCACCCGCCAGGAGGTGGCGCTGCAGGCCGAGGTGGGCCCATTGATCTGGACGGACCCGACCGGCCACACCGAATCAGCCGCGGAAGAACACGCCAAAATCGTCGAGGCCATCAGCGCCGGTGACGCCGCAAGGGCGCGGGCGCTGGCCGAGGAACACGTCAGGCGGGACATGAACCTGGTTATCGACGAGCGGATGGAACTGGAGAGCGGACCGGCCGCTTCGCCGCACTATCCGGCTTCCGTCGACGAGGCTGTGGCCGCCATCGAATCGCTGGCCGCAATGTTCTCCGGAACTGCTGCCGCCTCCATGCGCGAGGTCGAGCAAGCGGTACGTGCCAGCATCGGGTCCGGAGCCAACAGGGACCGGGCCGACTCGGACATCTACGCCGCAGCCCGGAGGGCAGTTGGCATCGGCGTTCCGTTCCTCTACGGCACGGGCTTCGTCGCCGACCAGTCGTTTTTCGGTGAGAGCTGGATTGCCTGGTGCTACACGCCGGCGGGTCCTGAGTCGCCGCAACGGCTTTACATCGACATGGACCTCTACGATTTCGCCACCGCGCCGTGGCGGCCGGATGACACTGGCGATGACAGCCCGATCCACACCAGCCACGCGTATGTGGATGCGAGCGGCACGAACGAGAACATCATCACTTTCAGCAAGCGGGTCCTCGTTGCCGGAAGCAATGTTGGGGCCCTCGGCGCCGATGTCCGCGTCGGCCAGCTCCAGGCCGCGTTCGAGCCACTTCTGCGGCCACTGCCGCCGAACACCTGCATTGTGGACCAGCACGGTGCCGTCATCGCAACCAACACCGGCCGCTTCGTCGGCGGCACCATCCCGGCAACCTGGCAAGTCGAACGACGCGCCCTGCCCGGCGTCCCATGGTGGCTGTGCATGGGAATCGCCGGCGAACACGGAGAGCAGCACAGGTAACGCATTCCCGAGGCCGGCCGCACCCGATCCGTGCATCGGATTTCCTCCGGAGTGAGCATCAGCGGGTGTGGACCCACCCGATGCCGCCGCCAAAACGGATGACACCACCGCACGCGGCACACCGCCACCCGCCCCGGACCCATCGGCGTTCGGTTGCCGCGCGGCAGGGGCTAATCTCCGAACCTTCGGCTTCACGGCCCGCCTGCACCATGGCGGCCAACATGACCCGGACATCGGTCTCGTAGACATCCATTGCGTGGAAGTCCCGCAGCCCGCAGCCGTCTCCGTGCAGGCACGCCCCGTCGTGCAGCCGGCGGGCGATCGCAAGCACCGCCCCGTCATTGACCCTGACGGTCAAAACCGGGGCAGCGAACTGTTCGGCGGGACAGATCCCAGGCCTTGGCAGGTCCGCGAACGGGTCGTCGATCAGGTCATTTATCGTGGCGGTCATTGCTGCTCCTCGGTGCTCTGGTGGCTGTTGCTTCCCCCTACGTCTGCGGCTTCATGTGATGTACGTCATGTTTCCTCGTCCCACAAAGATACGTGCTTTTAATCCTCCAGTCCAGCCTTTTTTAGGGCCGGAGCCGCCTGCATCGATTGCCCGCAATCGGCATCAAAAATCCCGGAATTGCGACTCTCAGTGGGTTTCAAAGGAAGAACCACTCCACCCCGCTCGAATTAAAACTGTCAATCGAGCCTTTAATGCGTCCGAGGACGAGCCGGACTCCCCCAGCCGAGGCGTCGACCAGCCGCCTGAACCTGCGCCGCCGCGGACCCCTCGGAAATCCGTTGCGGCCATGCAAGGATGACCGCATGAAAATCACCAGAGAGATCGTTGTGTTCGACGCCGCAGACCTGCCCGCCGAAAGCGCGTTCTGGGCCGGCCTGCTGGGCGGAACGGTGGACGCGGAGGATGACTGGCACACGGTCAGTGTCGACGGGGATCCGCGCCTCGGCTTCCAGCTCGCGCCCAACCACGTGCCGCCGGAATGGCCTGACGGGACACCCCAGCAGATCCACCTTGACCTGTATGTCGAAGACGTCGCGTCGGCGCACGAGGAGGCCGTTGCCCTCGGTGCACGCCTGCTGAAGCCTGCAGACGACATCACCTCGGCCGAAGGCTTCCAGGTGTACGCCGATCCTGCCGGCCATCCCTTCTGCCTCTGCTGGGGCTAACACCGAGTAGGTCAGTGACACGCTCCGGGGCGCGGAATCGGTAGAGTCATAGGCATGACTACCTCACCCCGGCTCAGCCTGAACAACGGCGTGCTGATCGACCAGTTGGGTTTCGGGCTGTACAAGGTGCCGCCCGCAGACACCGCCAACCTGGTGGCGACCGCGCTGGAAGCCGGATACCGCCACTTCGACACTGCCGCCATGTACGGGAACGAGTCGGGCGTGGCCCGTGGCCTGGTCGAGGTCTTTGCGATGGAACCGGTCACGGGCGGCTCGGGGATGACCGCCCCTGGCATATCCCGGGAGGATCTCTTCATCACCACCAAGGTCTGGAACGACGACCATGGCTACGACGCAACGCTGCGGGCCTTCGACACGTCCATGATCAACCTCGGTCTGGAATACGTCGACATGTATCTGATCCACTGGCCATCCGCCAAGCGCGGGCTTTTCCAGGAAACCTACCGGGCCCTCGAGACGCTCTACCGGGAGGGCAAGGTCCGGGCCATCGGCGTTTCCAACTTCCAGCCGCAGCACCTGGACCAGCTGCTGGAAACCGCCGAGGTGGTGCCCGCCGTCAACCAGATCGAACTCCATCCGTGGCTGCAGCAGGCCGAGCTCCGGGAAAAACACAAGGGCCTGGGGATCCTCACCGAGGCGTGGAGCCCGCTGGGCCGGGGGCAGGTCCTCGAGGACCCCGTCATCGGGGCCCTCGCGGCCGAGCACAAAATGACACCCGCCCAGATCGTGCTGCGCTGGCAGGTGCAGCTGGGCAACGTGACCATCCCGAAGGCCAGCTCCGCGGCCCGGATCCGGGAGAACCTTGATGTCTTCGGTTTCGAGCTCTCGGCCCTGGACATGGCGGACATCGCCGCCCTGGAGCGCGGCCACCGCACCGGTTCCCACCCCGACAACGTCAACTAGGACCCCGCCAGCAGATGAGAACAGCCGACTCCGAGCCCGCAACAGCGCCGTCCTTTATCAGCAGCGGACTCGCGGCCCGCACCCGCGCCTCTACCGTGCGGGTGGCAGGCAGCCACGTTGCCTACTGGGTCTACGAACCGGAAAAGACGACGCCGGAAACGCGCACCATCCTGGTCATCCACGGTTTCCGCGGCGACCACCACGGGCTGCTGCGGGTAGCGGACCAGCTGCCGGAAATGCGCCTGATCATGCCGGACCTTCCCGGATTCGGTGATTCCGCGGCATTCACCGACGCCGGCCACAGCGTGGAGCGCTACGGCCGGTTCATCAGCGACCTCATGGCAGCCCTCGGGCTCGGACCTGACACCGTCCTGCTGGGACACTCGTTCGGCTCCATCGTGGCCGCCCATTTCGTCGCAGCCCACCCGGACGCGGTCCGCCTGCTGATCCTGGTCAACCCCATCGCCGCGCCCGCCCTGGAAGGCCCCAAGGGCATCATGACCCGCCTGGCCGTGCTGTACTACCGCCTCTCCGCGCGGCTCCCCCGCCCCCTTGGCCTGGCCCTGCTCCGCAGCCCGCTCATCGTGCGGGTCATGAGCATCGCCATGGCAAAAACCAAGGACAAGGACCTGCTTCGGTTCATCCATGGTCAGCACCACGCCTACTTCAGCGCCTTCGCCAACCGGGAAAGCCTGCTGGAATCCTTCACCGCGTCCGTCAGCAGCAACGTGGCCGAAGTGGCGCCCCGGCTCACCCTCCCCGTGCTTCTGATCGCCGGCGAAAAAGACGAAATCGCCCTGCTGCGGGACCAGCACCATCTGGCCGGGCTCCTCCCGGACCCCACGCTGGAGGTCATCCCGGGCGTCGGCCACCTCATCCACTACGAGACCCCCGAGCCTGCCGCAGGATTCATCCGCCGCTTCCTTAAGGACCACCCCGCGTGAAAATTCTGATCGACGCCCGCTTCACCCGGACGGACCACCACGACGGGATCAGCCGCTACGGCGCCAGCCTCATCGCCGCCGTCGCCAAAATCGCCGACGTGTCGATGCTCATCAGCGATCCCCGGCAGCTGGCCCTGCTCCCCGACGTCCCCTACACCCTGATCAGCAGCCCGCTCTCCCCCGCCGAGCTTTTCGTGGCGCGGAAAGTCAACAAACTGAACGCCGACGTCGTGGTCTGCCCCATGCAGACCATGGGCACCTGGGGCCGCAAATACGGCCTGGTCCTCACCCTGCACGACCTCATCTACTACGAACACCCGGCGCCCCCCGGCTTCCTGCCGGCCCCGGTCCGGATCCTGTGGCGCCTGTACCACAAGGCGTTCTGGCCGCAGCGGCTGCTGCTGAACCGCGCCGACGTCGTGGCCACCATCAGCAGGACCACCGAGGCCCTGATGGCCAAGTACCGCCTCACGAGCCGTCCGGTGCGCATCGTCAGCAATGCTCCGCAGCCGGCCCAGCAGCCCCGGGACCCCGAAACGGCGCCGGAGAAGACCCTGCTCTACATGGGCTCGTTCATGCCCTACAAGAACGTCGAAACCATGCTCGCCGGGATGGCCCAACTGCCCGGCTACACGCTGCACCTGCTCAGCCGGATCACCCCGCAGCGCCGCGCCGAGCTTGAGCCGCTGATCCCTTCCGGGGCCAACGTTGTGTTCCATAACGGCGTGACCGACGATGAGTACACGGAGCTGCTCAAGCGCACCACTGCGCTGGTCAGCCTGTCGAAGGCCGAAGGCTATGGACTGCCGCTAGTGGAAGCCATGGCGCTGGGCACCCCGGTGATTGCCAGCGACATCCCGATCTTCCGGGAGGTTGGCGCCAACGCCGCGTCCTACGTTGACCCGGAGTCGCCCGCCGCCTTTGCGGATGCCGTTCAGGAACTGTCCGACGCGGCGCACTGGCGGGACATCTCCCGCTGCTCTGTGGCCCGCGCCGGGCAGTTCAGCTGGGACGAGTCCGCCCGCCAGCTGGTGGACGTGGCAGCGGAAGTACTCGCACTCCGCGGCAAGTAACCTGCCTACGCCTGGCTGTCAGAGCACGTCGAGGCCGTCCAGCCGCAGCTGCACCGGGTCCTCGGTGCGCTTCGCCGCGGCTGCCGCCTTCGCGGCACGCAGCACCCTGGTCACCGCTGCGGCCTGCGCGTAGGGAATGAACAGCAGGGTGCGCACATCGCTTTCCTGGCCGGCGGACGGTGCCTGGGCGATCTGGATGTGCGCCGTCTGGAGCAGCGGCGCCGGACCCGCGACACGGAGCTCCACGCCCTCCGCGGCAAGAAGCCTTGTGGCCGAGGCCGTGAAATGGCCGACGGCGGTGCTGCCGCCGGTGACGGCGGCCACCCGCACTGCCGGGGGCAGCTTCAGCTCGGCGCGCAGCGCCAGCTCCCGCTGGGCATAGCCTGCCGGGTCCCACCGCAGCAGGGCGCCGACGGCGGCAGTATCGTCGGCGGTGATGACCACGACGCCGCCGTCGGTGGCCGGCTGGACGAGAGCAGCGGCGTTGAACCAGCGCCGCACAGCGTCCTCCCCCGCGCGCAGGTTCTCCCGCCGAAGGAGCGAGTCGCCATCAAGCAGGAGCGCCGCAGCGTATCCGGCCGGAGCCACAGGCTCGGCACCGACGGTGGCCACCACCAGGGCACCGGCATCCGGCACCGTTGCTTTGACGTTCTGGCCCGACGACGTGACCACGGTCTTGCCCGGAAACGCCCTGCCCAGTTCCTCGGCTGTGCGGAGAACGCCGGCCGCACCCCGGCGCAGCCGGGTGCCCTGGCAGTGTACACAGCGCCAGGCCGGCGCCGGCGTCGAACACCAGCGGCACTGCGGAACAGCGGCACTCCCGGCCATGGCGAGCGGCCCCTGGCAGGACGGGCAGCGTGCCGGTTCCCGGCAGGTTTCGCACGCGAGCGACGGCGCATACCCGGCCCGGGCCACCTGCACCAGGACGGGGCCGCGTTCAAGGGCTTCCTTCGCGGTGCGCCATGCTGCTCCGGGGAGCCGGGCCAGCCGCGCGAGCGGGTCGCGCTCCTGTTCAAAGCTGTCGGCTGTGTTGAGGACACGGGGAACCGTGCGGCGGAGCACAGGACGTTCCGCATCCACGGGCATGGCCCAGCCGGCATCCACCAGCCGCTGCACCTCGGTGCTGCGCGCATGCCCTGCCAGCAGGCAGGCCGCAGCTTCCTGTTCAGCACGGAGCAGCAGCACCTCCCGCGTGTGGGCGTACGGCGCCCGTTGCTCCACATGGAGGTCGTCGCCGTCGTCCCAGCACACTACGAGCCCGAGGTTCCGGACGGGGGCATAGGCGGCGGATCGTGTGCCTACAGCCACGCCCGCAGATCCCTTGAGTACGCGGAGGTAACTCCGGTATCTGGGTGTCTGGCCATCATCGGCCGTCAGCCGGGCCACGTCATCCGCAGGCAGGATGTCTTCCAGGGCTGCCTGCACCCGGTCCAGGTCGCGGTAATCGGGAACGACGACGACAGCGCCCCGCCCGGACTGCCGGACCGCCACTACCGCCTGCGCAATGAGGTGCGGCCAGCTGTCCGGGCCGAACCCCTGCAGGGCACCGAGGGCGGCCCGGGGCGATCCTCCCGACGCGAGGTGGCGGAGGAAGGCCGCGCCGTTCCGGTACCTGGTCCAGCCCGACCCGGAAAAAGAGTGGTCCGTGGCGGCAGGCGTGGCCGGCAATTCAGCGGGAACCGCCGGTTCGGCGTCGGCAAGCTCTTTCTCCACCTTCACCACGCGCGGCGGGATGGCAACGCGCAGGACATCGCTGACGGTGCCGGCATAGCGTGCCGCCACACGGCCGGCGAGTTCCTGCAGCGCCGGTGTCAGGACGGCAACCGGCGAGACCACCCTGTGCAGCGGTACCAGCGGCTGGCCGGCGTCGGACTCCTGAACCCGGTCCAGGATGTAGCCGCCGAGCTCCTGGCCGCTGAACTTCACCCGGACACGCACGCCCGGCTGGGCGTCGTCATCGAGGTCGGCGGGCACGCTGTAGTCGAACGGCCGGTCCAGATGCGGCAGCGGCGACTCTATGAGAACACGCGCCACCGGACGGACGGGAGCCAACTCCGGTCCGCCGGCGGGCCTGGCAGCCGGGAAGCCCTGCAGCAGTGACAGCTGCAGCGGCTCCGGCGCGGGCTGTGGCGGCGTTGGAATTGATGACACGCGCCTTACCTCCGTCCTGGGTTACGCACCAGCCAATCACGCGGGTCTGACATTCCCGGGTTGCTGACGGCCGGAGGAGGCGACGGCTCAGGCGTTGAAGTACGCCTTGAGGTCGTCCACGCGGTCCAGGCGTTCCCAGGTGAAGTCGGGATCGTCGCGGCCGAAGTGGCCGTGCGCGGCCGTCTTGGCGTAGATGGGGCGCTTCAGGTCCAGTGCGTCGATGATGGCCCGGGGACGAAGGTCGAAGATCTCCGCAATCGCGGCGCTGATCTTGGCCGGGTCCACGGTCTCGGTCCCGAACGTTTCGACGTAGGTTCCCACGGGGCGGGCCTGGCCGATCGCGTAGGCGATCTGGATCTCGGCGCGCTTGGCGAGTCCCGCTGCCACGACGTTCTTGGCGACCCAGCGCATGGCGTACGCCGCGGAGCGGTCCACCTTGGACGGGTCCTTGCCGGAGAAGGCGCCCCCGCCGTGGCGGGCCATGCCGCCGTAAGTGTCCACGATGATCTTGCGGCCGGTGAGGCCGGCGTCGCCCACCGGGCCTCCGATCACGAACGCGCCGGCGGGGTTCAGGATGTTGTTGGTGCGCGAAATATCCAAGTCCGCGAGGGCCAGGACGGGCTCGATCACGTGCGTGGCGAGGTCGGCGCGCAGCTGGTCGAGGCTGAAGCCGTCGGCGTGCTGGCTGGAGATGACGATGGTTTCCACGGAAACGGGCCGGTCGCCGTCGTACCCGATGGTGGCCTGGGTCTTGCCGTCCGGGCGGAGGTAGGAGAGCTCGCCGTTCTTGCGGACCTCGGTGAGGCGCTCGGAGAGGCGGTGCGCGATCCAGATCGGCGTGGGCATGTAGGACGGGGTCTCGTCGCTGGCGTAGCCGAACATCAGGCCCTGGTCGCCGGCGCCCTGCAGGTCGTAGTCGTCCTCCTGGCGGCCTTCGCGGGCTTCCAGGGAGTTGAAGACGCCGCCGGCGATGTCGTTGGACTGCTGGCCGATGGAGACGGAAACACCGCAGCGTGCGCCGTCGAAGCCGTTGGCGGAGGAGTCATAGCCGATGCCCAGGATGGTCTCGCGGACGATCTGCGGGATTTCCACGTACGCGTCGGTGGTCACCTCGCCGGCCACGTGGACCAGGCCGGTGGTGGCCATGGTCTCGACGGCGACGCGGGACTCGGGGTCCTTGTCCAGCAGGGCGTCCAGGATCGCATCACTGATCTGGTCACAGATCTTGTCCGGGTGCCCTTCAGTCACCGACTCCGACGTGAAGAGCCGAAGCGCGGAGGGGGCGGACCCGTGGGATTCTGGAATGTGCAGCGGTAAAGTCACTCAACTACCTTACTGGTTGGCAAACGGAGGCGCGGCAGCGTGTGTCCCCATGCTAAGGAGACGTTGCTTACGCCCGTCAGGTGCGCGGAAAAACCCGGCTCAGTTCGGAGCCGATGCGGTCAATGACAATGGCGGCGACGTCCTGCTTGGAACCGGATGCCGACTGGGGCTCGGAACCCGCCTTCGAGAGGATGACCACGGAGTTGTGGTCCTGGCCGAAGACCTTGTCGGAGCCCACGTGGTTCACCACCAGCAGGTCACAGCCTTTGCGCCGCAGCTTGGCCCCGGCGTAGGAGAGCACGTCGCCCTGCTCATCCCCCGTTTCGGCGGCGAAGCCCACCACGAGCTGGTTGCCGCCTCCGGCGTCGCGGACGGCGACAAGTTCATGCAGGATGTCGGGGTTGCGGACCAGTGTGATGACGGGGTCGGCGGTGTCGTCACGCTTCTTGATTTTGGTGCCGGACACCTCCGCCGGCCGGAAGTCGGCTACGGCCGCCGCCATGATGACGACGTCGGAGTCGGCTGCCGCTGCCAGCATGGCTTCCCGGAGCTGCAGCGCCGTTTCGACGGAGACGAGCTCGACGCCCGCGGGTGAGGGCACCTCCATGTGAGCCGCCACGAGCCGGACGGTGGCGCCGGCGTCGCGGGCGGCGGCGGCCAGCGCCACGCCCTGTTTGCCGGAGGAGCGGTTGCCCAGGAAGCGGACCGGGTCCAGGGGTTCGCGGGTGCCGCCGGCGCTGATGGTCACGGTCCGGCCGGCCAGCGGGACGGGTGACGCCTCGCCGGTTCCATCAGCCGTTCCGTCCGCGGACGCGGACAGCGGGGCGTCTGCCTGGAGGCCGTGGACCAGTGCCATCGCCGCCCCGAAAATCGCCTCGGGCTCGGGCAGCCGGCCGGGGCCGGAGTCGCTGCCGGTCAGCCGTCCGCTCGCGGGTTCCAGCACGGTAACCCCCCGGCTGCGGAGTGTTTCCACGTTGGCCTGGGTGGCCGCATGCTGCCACATCTCGGTGTGCATGGCCGGGGCGAACAGCACGGGGCCGCTGGCCATCAGGAGCGTGTTGGTGAGGAGGTCGTTGGCCTGGCCGCTGGCGGCACGGGCCAGAAGGTCGGCCGTTGCCGGCGCCACCACGATCAGGTCCGCCTCGTGGCCGAGCCGGACATGGTTGACCAGTTCTACGTCGTCGAAGACGCTGTTGGTTACCGGGTTCCCGGACAGCGCCTCCCAGGTGGCCACGCCGACAAAGCGGGTGGCGGCGTCCGTGGGGATGACGGTGACGTCATGGCCGGCTTCAGTAAAAAGCCGGAGGAGCGATGCCACCTTGTAGGCGGCGATCCCTCCCCCGACTCCGAGGACTATGCGCACGTGAACTCCGTCAGCAGGCAGTCTGTTTACTCTGCGGAGGTTACTCTGCAGCTTCGATCGGTGTGGAAACCAGCTTGCCCTCGTTGATCTCGCGCAGGGCGATGGACAGCGACTTCTCGTTCAGCTTGGTGTCTACCAGCGGGCCGACGTACTCGAACAGGCCCTCGTGCAGCTGGGCGTAGTACGCGTTGATCTGGCGTGCACGCTTGGCACCGAAGATCACCAGGCCGTACTTGGAATCGGCTGCCTCGAGCAGCGAATCGATCGGCGGGTTGATGATGCCTTCAAGGTTCGTGGACACGAATTCTCCAAATTTCTAGCGGGCTGACGGCGTCTGCGGCTGGCGCGGGTGCGGGGTCAGCCCCATGAGTGAAACAAGCTCGTCCGCTGCCCGGCGGACGTCGTCATTGATGACGGTGTAGTCGAACTCCGGTTCAGCAGCAAGCTCTACTTTACCGGTTTCCAGCCGGCGCTGCTGTTCCTCGGCCGATTCCGTGCCGCGGCCCACCAGCCGGCGGACCAGTTCTTCCCAGCTGGGCGGTGCCAGGAACACGAACTGGGCATCCGGAAGGGCCTGCTTTACCTGGCGCGCCCCCTGCAGGTCGATCTCCAGCAGCACGGAGCGGCCCTCGGCGATGGCCTGGTTGACCGTGCTCTTCAGGGTTCCGTAGGTGTTCTGCCCGTGCACCACTGCCCACTCCAGGAATTCGCCGGCAGCCACGAGGGACTCGAACTCTTCCTTGGACTTGAAGTAGTAGTGCACACCGTCGATTTCGCCGGGCCGCGGGGCCCGGGTGGTGGCCGAAACGGACAGCCAGACCTCGGGGTAGGTGTCGCGGATATAGGTGGACACGGTGCCTTTGCCAACAGCCGTCGGACCAGCGAGGACTGTCAGTCCGGGTTTCTTGCTCACGTATTCCTTTGGGCGGTCTACAGATGACTCTGTTCGGATGAAGCTATTTCTCGTTCATAAAATCTACCAGCGCCCGGCGCTGGTGGATGCCCAGGCCCCGGACCCGGCGGGACGCGGCGATGCCCAGGTTGTCCATGATGGCGGCGGCCCGGACCTTCCCGATCCCCGGCAGCGCCTCGAGGAGTTCCGAGACGCGCATCCGCGCGATGGCCTCCTCGGTGCCGCCGGAGTCCAGGATCTGGGCCACGGACAGCTCGCCGGATTTGAGCCGTTCCTTGGCTGAGGCCCTGGCAGCCCTTGCCGCCGCGGCCTTCCTGAGTGCGTCGGAACGTTCCTGCGGTGACAAGGGTCGCAAGCTCACGGTCATTTCCCCTGGGGTCAGCCAACGGATCCGCGGCCGGCGGCGTTGGAGCAGCCGCGGATTTGTCCTGAACCTACTCCCTGCCGGCCGGAGAAATCAATGGACTATTCGTCGCGGAGCCCGGCGAGGGTGCGCTCCGCCGCTTCCCTTAGCTCCCGGACGCCGGGGCCGGCTTTGAGGATGTCCCGGCTGGAGGTTCCCAGCACCTGGGGGTAGGCAGCGCCGAACGTCCTGCGCAGGTCTGCCGGAGTGGCCCCCTGGGCGCCCAGGCCGGGCGCGAGGATCGGACCGCGGACGGCCCCCAGGTCAAGCTGCAGGTCCGACAATGCCGTGCCCACGGTGGCTCCGACCACGAGGCCCACCGAGCCCAGGGGCCCGGAGTAGCGTTCGTTCTCCGCCGCGGCGGCCTGGACGATCCGGCGCGCCACGGAATCGCTTCCGCCCACGTGCTGGACCGAGGCGCCCTCCGGGTTGGAGGTCAGCGCCAGGACGAACACGCCCCGGCCGTGCTGGGCAGCGAGGTCCAGGGCCGGCCGGAGCGACTCGAAGCCCAGGTACGGGCTCAGTGTCACGGAATCCGCGGCGAGGGACGAGCCGTCGCTGAGCCAGGCGTCGGCGTACGCGGCCATGGTGGACCCGATGTCGCCGCGCTTGGCGTCCGCGATGGTGAGCACGCCCTCGTCCCGGGCAGTGGCGAGGACCTCTTCGAGGACCGCCATGCCGGCGGCGCCGTGCCGTTCGTACAGCGCCACCTGCGGCTTGACCGCGGCAGCGAGCGAAGCCACGGCCTCCAGGGCGGTGAGCGAAAAGCGCCTCAGCCCGGCGGCGTCGTCGTTCAGGCCCCAGCTCTGCAGCAGGGCGGGGTGCGGATCAATCCCGGCGCACAGCGGACCGCGGTCCGCCATGGCCCGGCCCAGCCGGGAGCCGAAGGACTCCCGGCCGGCGCCCGCGGCAGTGTTTGCGCCTGCAGCTGCCTCAGGCATTCTGCTCTGCCGGGGTCTGCGCGGCTGCCTTCTGCAGGGCGGCCTCCTGGGACGCAAGGAGTGCGGCTGCGTGCTCCTGCAGGCTGGTGACGGACCAGGCGTAGGTGCGCAGCGCCTCGATGGCCTGGACGGCGGCATTGAACTCGGCCACGGTGGTGATGCAGGGGATGCCGATGGAGGTGGCGGCGGCGCGGAGTTCGTACCCGTCGCTGCGGGCCTCGCCGCCGGACGGGGTGTTGAACACCATGTCGATTTCACCGGCGACAACGAGGTCGGCGATGGTGCCTTCACCTTCGGCGCTGCTGCCCTCGGCCACCTTGCGCACCGGAGTGGCCTGGATGCCGTTGCGGCGCAGGACGTCGGCGGTGCCGCCGGTGGAAACAATCTCGAAGCCGAGGTCGGAGAGTCGCTTGACGCCCATGATCACCGAGCGCTTGTCGCGGTTGGCCACGGACACGAAGACCTTGCCTTCGGTGGGCAGGGCGTTGTTGGCGCCCGACTGGCTCTTGGCGAAGGCGGTGTCGAAGTGCTTGTCGATGCCCATGACCTCGCCGGTGGAGCGCATTTCCGGCCCAAGCAGCGAGTCCACGACCTTGCCTTCCGGGGTGCGGAAGCGGCTGAACGGCAGGACCGCTTCCTTCACGGAGACGGGGGCGTCCAGCGGCAGGGTGGAGCCGTCGCCGGTTTCCGGCAGCATCTTGTACGCGCTGCGGAGCTGGCCGATGGTCACGCCGGTGCCGATCAGTGCGGCTGCCTTGGCCATCTGCACGCCGGTGGCCTTGGACACGAAGGGCACGGTCCGGGACGCGCGCGGGTTGGCTTCCAGGACGTACAGGACGTCGGAGGCCAGCGCGAACTGGATGTTGATGAGCCCGCGGACGCCCACGCCTTCGGCGATGGCCCGGGTGGCGGTGCGGACGCGTTCCAGCACGTTGTTGCCCAGGGTGATGGGCGGCAGGACACAGGCGGAGTCACCGGAGTGGACCCCGGCCTCCTCGATGTGCTCCATGATGCCGCCGAGGTACATGTCCGTGCCGTCGAAGAGGGCGTCGACGTCGATCTCCACCGCGTCCTCGAGGAACCGGTCGATCAGCACCGGGTGCTCGGCGGTGATTTCGGTGGCGTTGGCGATGTAGCGGGACAGGTTCGGCTCGTCGTAGACGATCTCCATGCCGCGGCCGCCCAGGACGTAGGACGGGCGGACCAGGACGGGGTAGCCGATCTCGTCGGCGATCTTCTTGGCGTCCTCGAAGGAGACGGCGGTGCCGTTCTTCGGGGAGACCAGTCCGGCCTCGTCCAGCACCCGGGCGAACATGCCTCGGTGCTCGGCAAGGTCAATCGCCTCGGGCGAGGTGCCCAGGATCGGCACGCCGGCGTCGGCCAGCTGCTGGGCAAGCTTCAGCGGGGTCTGGCCGCCCAGCTGGACGAAGACACCCATGACGCCGCCGGTGCGTTCCTCGGCCGCGATGACCTCGAGGACGTCCTCAAGGGTGAGCGGCTCGAAGTACAGGCGGGTGGAGATGTCGTAGTCGGTGGAGACGGTTTCCGGGTTGCAGTTGACCATGACGGTCTCGTAGCCGGCCTTGCGCAGCGCCATGGAGGCGTGGACGCAGGAGTAGTCGAACTCGATGCCCTGGCCGATGCGGTTGGGCCCGGAGCCGAGGATCAGGATGGACGGCTTGGAGTGCAGCGCAACCTCGTCCTCCTCGTCGTAGGCCGAGTAGTGGTACGGCGTGTACGCGGCGAACTCTGCGGCGCAGGTGTCCACGGTCTTGTAGACCGGGCGGATGCCCAGCGCCTGGCGGACGCCGCGGACGACGGCCTCGGAGTTGTGCGTCAGCGCGCCGATCTGCTCGTCGGAGAAGCCGTGGCGCTTGGCGTTGCGGAGCATGTCCTCCGTCAGCGCGCCGGAGCGGCGGATCTCCTGGGAGATCTCGTTGAGCAGCTGGAGCTGGTCCAGGAACCAGGGATCGATCTTTGTGGCCTCGAAGAGTTCCTCCACGCTGGCGCCGCCGAGCAGGGCGCGCTGCACCTGGTGCAGGCGGTCCGTCGTGGGGCGCTTGGCCTTCTCGATCAGCTCCGGCACTTCCCACTCCGGAACCGAGGTGAAGTCCAGCTGCGAGCCCTTCTGCTCGAGGGAGCGCAGGGCCTTCTGCAGGGCCTCAGTGAAGTTGCGGCCCATGGCCATGGCCTCGCCCACGGACTTCATGGTGGTGGTGAGGGTGTTGTCGGCGGCCGGGAACTTCTCGAACGCGAACCGGGGAACCTTGACCACCACGTAGTCGAGCGTGGGCTCGAAGGAGGCGGGGGTCTTCTGCGTGATGTCGTTCGGGATCTCGTCCAGGGTGTAGCCGAGCGAGAGCTTGGTGGCGATCTTGGCGATGGCGAAGCCCGTAGCCTTGGACGCCAGCGCCGAGGAGCGGGACACGCGCGGGTTCATTTCGATGACCACCACGCGGCCGGTGGCCGGATCGATGGCGAACTGGATGTTGCAGCCGCCGGTGTCCACGCCGACTTCACGGATGACCGCGATGGAGATGTCGCGCAGCCGCTGGTATTCGCGGTCGGTGAGGGTCAGCGCCGGGGCAACGGTGATGGAGTCGCCGGTGTGCACGCCCACGGGATCGAAGTTCTCGATGGAGCAGACGACAACCACGTTGTCGTTCTTGTCCCGCATCATCTCAAGCTCGTATTCCTTCCAGCCGAGGATGCTCTCTTCGAGCAGCACCTCGCTGGTGGGGCTGTACTGCAGGCCCTGGCCGACGATCCGGCGGAGGTCCTCTTCGTTGTACGCCAGGCCGGAACCGAGGCCGCCCATGGTGAAGGAGGGGCGGACCACCATGGGGTAGCCGAGGTCGTCGGCTGCCTTCAGGGCTTCGTCCATGGTGTGGATGATGTGGCTGCGGGCGGACTCGGCGCCACAGCGCTCCACGACGCCCTTGAACTTCTCGCGGTCCTCGCCGAGCTCGATCGCGGCGATGTTCGCGCCGATCAGTTCCACGTTGTACTTCTCCAGCACACCGTTCTTGTCCAGGGCGATGGCGGTGTTCAGCGCCGTCTGTCCGCCCAAAGTGGGCAGGACGGCGTCCGGACGCTCCTTGGCGATGATCTTCTCCACCACCTCGGGGGTGATGGGCTCGATGTAGGTGGCGTCGGCGAACTCCGGGTCGGTCATGATGGTGGCCGGGTTGGAGTTGACGAGGATGACGCGCAGGCCTTCCTCCTTGAGGACGCGAAGGGCCTGCGTTCCGGAGTAGTCGAATTCAGCGGCCTGGCCGATGACGATCGGGCCGGAACCGATGACCAGGACGCTCTTAAGGTCAGTTCTCTTGGGCATTACTTCTTGTCCTCAGTCTTGTTGTCAGTCGTGTTCTGCTGGGCACCGTCTTGCCGGGCTTCCGCGGGGTGCTGGGCGTCCACCGGTTCCTTGGACAGGTTGGCGGTGCGGCCGTCCCGGCTACCTTCCATCAGCTCGATGAAGCGGTCAAACAGGTACGCGGCGTCGTGCGGGCCGGCGGCTGCTTCGGGGTGGTACTGGACGGAGAAGGCCGGGATGTCCAGGCAGGCCAGTCCTTCAACGACCTCGTCGTTCAGGCTGACGTGGCTGACCTCGACCCGTCCGTAGCGCTCTTCCGGCGCGTTGGTGGGGCCGTCCAGCGGGGCGTCGACGGCGAAGCCGTGGTTCTGCGAGGTGATCTCCACCTTGCCCGTGCGGCGGTCCATGACGGGCTGGTTGATGCCGCGGTGGCCGTAGCGGAGCTTGTAGGTGCCGAAGCCGAGGGCGCGGCCCAGGATCTGGTTGCCGAAGCAGATGCCGAAGTAGGGCAGCTTCTCGTCCAGGACAGTACGGAGCAGCTTGACCTGGTTGTCCGCCGTGGCGGGGTCGCCCGGGCCATTGGACATGAAGAAACCGTCGGGGCTGACGGCCTTGACGTCGTCGATCGTGGCTGTGGCGGGCAGCACGTGCACGCGGACGCCGCGTTCGGCGAAGCGCACCGGCGTCATGGCCTTGATGCCAAGGTCGATCGCGGCGATGCTGAAGCGCGGGTCGCCGTCCCAGCCGTGGTCCTTCGGCTCCACCACGTAGGCTTCGTCGATGCTGACCTCCTCGGCGAGGCGGGCGCCTTCCATCGGCTCGCTGGCAAGGACGGCGTCGACGAGTTCCTTGTCCGTGGCGTTGGCGGCCCCGCCGGAGAAGATGCCTGCGCGCATGGTCTTGTGCTCGCGCAGGTGCCGGGTGATGGCCCGGGTGTCGACGCCCTGGATGCCCACGATGCCCTGCTCAATGAGCTCGTCATCCAGGCTGCGCTCAGACCGCCAGTTGGAGGGGCGGCGGGCGGCGTCACGGACGATGTAGCCGGCCACCCAGATGCGGCGGGATTCGGCGTCCTCGCTGTTCACACCGGTGTTGCCGATGTGCGGGGCCGTCTGCACCACCAGCTGGCGGGCGTAGGACGGGTCGGTAATGGTCTCCTGGTAGCCGGTCATGCCGGTGGCGAAGACCGCTTCTCCCAGGGCGGTGCCCTGTGCGCCGTAGCTGCGGCCGCGGAAGATGCGGCCGTCTTCGAGCACCAGGACGGCGGGGGCGGAGGCTGCGGCCTGCGGCGCAGTTCCTGCGTTTACTGTCACTTCGGTTTCCGTCACTTTATTACTTTCCACTATTGGGCACCCGCCTGGGGGCTTGGGGAGATCATTTCCTGAAGTTGTTGGAGGATGGCCGGCTTGTCCGCGGCGCGGCGCGTGCGGAAGCCGGTGTCCAGGGCGTGGGTTCCGAGCATCCAGCTGAGGATCAGCAGGCCGTCCTTCTCCACGAACTTGCCGGCCATGCCGCTGTCCTGCCGGACGCCGGCCAGCGAAGCCGCCGGGATGAAGAGCGGCCCTGCGCCGGAGCGGTCCAGGAGCACGCCCTCCGGATGGATGGAGAGCTCGGCGTTGGTGCGGATGCCGAGGCCGTGCACCGCCACCCTGTCCAGCCAGTCTCCCGCGGTGGTGGAGGCCACATACTGGCCGTCCGCCGAGAGCAGCGGCTCGCCCAGCCCGGCCGGAACCTCCGGGAGCTGTTCAATGCCGGCCTGCCGCCGCAGCCGGTTGCGCCAGCCGATCCAGATCAGGACAAAAACGACGGCGACAATGGCCAGCATCGCAAGTCCGGGAAGGACTTTTTCCATCAGTTCGCACCCGATATGCCGGCAACCGGCACCTCGGAGGGGTAGCGGTAAGGCGTGTTGAGCTTGCCGTCCAGGACCGTGGGGTGGCCCTTGAAGAAGGTTGCCACCACCTTGCCGGGGAGTTCCATGCCCCGGAACGGCGAGTTCCGCCCCATGGTTGCCATGGCGGAAGGGTCGACGGTCCAGCGTGCGGCCGGATCCACGAGGACGATGTTGGCGGGTTCGCCCTTCTCGAGCGGCCGGCCCTGGTCCGTGAGGCGCCCGATGCCGGCGGGTGCGGTGGAGGTGGCGCGGGCGAAGTCGGCCCAGGTCATCAGCCCGGTCTCGATCATGGCGTGCTGGACCACGGACAGGGCAGTTTCCAGCCCGGTCATGCCCATGGCCGCCTGCGCCCATTCGCATTCCTTGTGCTCGCTCGGGTGCGGGGCGTGGTCGGTGCCGACGACGTCGATGGTGCCGTCGGCGAGGGCCGCGCGCAGCGCCTGGACGTCGTCGTTGGTGCGCAGCGGCGGGTTGACCTTGTAGACGGGGTCGTAGCTGCGGACCAGTTCATCGGTGAGCAGCAGGTGGTGCGGGGTCACCTCGGCCGTGACGTTGATGCCGCGCGCCTTGGCCCAGCGGATGATCTCGACCGAGCCTGCGGTGGAGACGTGGCAGACGTGGAGCCGTGAACCGACGTGCTGGGCCAGCAGCACGTCGCGGGCAATGATGCTTTCCTCGGCAACGGCAGGCCAGCCGGTCAGGCCGAGGACCGCGGACACCTCACCCTCGTTCATCTGGGCACCGGCCGTAAGGCGCGGTTCCTGCGCGTGCTGGGCCACGACGCCGTCGAACGCCTTGACGTACTCGAGGGCGCGGCGCATCAGCACGGGATCATGGACGCAGATGCCGTCGTCGGAGAACATGCGGACCCGGGCGCGGGAGTCAGCCATCGCACCGAGCTCGGCCAGCTGCTCGCCGGCGAGCCCCACGGTGACGGCACCCACCGGGCGGACGTCCACCCAGCCGGCGTCACGGCCCAGGCTGTAGACCTGTTCCACCACACCGGCGGTGTCCGCCACCGGAGTGCTGTTGGCCATGGCGTGCACGGCGGTAAAGCCGCCCAGGGCGGCGGCGCGGGTGCCGGTTTCCACCGTCTCGGCGTCTTCACGGCCCGGTTCGCGCAGGTGCGTGTGGACGTCGACCATGCCAGGCAGTGCGATGAGGCCGCCGGCGTCGATCACGGTGGCGCCGTCGGCCGCGTCCGTTTCCGACAGGCCAGCGCCCCGGGCCGTGATGACACCGCCGCGGATGAGCAGGTCCTCGGCGTCGCCGCCCAGGATCGCGGCACCGCGGATCAGGTACGTGGTTTCTTCAGCCATCAGTTGCTCTCCTTCAGGGTGGCGGCGGCTGGTTCACGGGTATCCCCGGAGAGCAGCAGGTACAGGGCGGCCATCCGGATCGACACGCCGTTCTTCACCTGCGCGAGCACGGTGGAACGGGGCGAATCGGCGGCGGCAGCGGAAATTTCCAGGCCCCGGTTCATGGGACCGGGGTGCATGATGATGGTGTCTTTCAGGCCGAGGCTGTCCAGGGCGCGGAGCCTGTTGTCGTCAAAGCCCCAGCGGCGGGAGTACTCCCGGGTGGACGGGAAGAACGAGGCGTTCATCCGCTCGCCCTGGACGCGGAGCATCATGACCGCGTCGACGCCCTTTTCCAGGGTCTCGTCCATGTCATAGCTGATGCTGCAGGGCCAGTGTTCGACGCCGATGGGCAGCAGCGTGGGCGGCGCCACCAGCGTGACGTCGGCGCCGAGGGTGCGCAGGAGCCACACATTGGACCGCGCCACCCGGGAGTGCAGGACGTCGCCGGCGATGGCGACGCGCATGCCGCGCAGGTCCGCCCCGGCGGAGGGCAGGCCAGAGAGTTTGGTCCAGTGCCGGCGCATCGTGAAGGCATCCAGTAGCGCCTGGGTGGGGTGCTCGTGGGTGCCGTCGCCGGCGTTGATGACTGCGGCGTCGATCCAGTCGGTGGCCGCGAGGCGGTGCGGTGCGCCGGAGGCCCAATGGCGGATCACGACGGCGTCGGCCCCCATGGCGGACAGCGTCTGTGCGGTGTCCTTGAGCGATTCGCCCTTGGAGACCGAGGACCCCTTGGCAGCGAAGTTGATGACGTCCGCCGAGAGGCGCTTGGCTGCGGCCTCGAAGGAAATGCGGGTCCGGGTGGAGTCCTCGAAGAAGAGGTTCACCACGGTCCGTCCGCGCAGGGCGGGAAGCTTCTTGACCTCGCGCTCCCCCACGGTCGACATTTCTTCGGCGGTGTCGAGGATGCGGACGGCGTTGGCCAGGCTGAGGTCTTCGGTGGACAGCAGGTGTTTCATGCGCCGCCCTCGATGACCACTTCGTTGACTGCATGGCCGTCGACGGCGTCGGTCTCTTCGAGCCGGACCCGGACTTTCTCGGCGGAGGACGTGGGCAGGTTCTTGCCCACATGGTCGGCGCGGATGGGGAGCTCGCGGTGGCCCCGGTCAATCAGGACGGCCAGGCGCACGATCCGCGGCCGGCCGAGGTCCACGAGGGCGTCCAGGGCGGCGCGGATGGTCCGGCCGGAGTACAGGACGTCATCGATCAGCACCACGACCTTGTTGTCGATGCCGGTCAGCGGAAGCTGCGTGCGGTGCGGCGGCCTGGTGGGCTGGTGCGAGAGATCGTCCCGGAACATGGTGACGTCCAGCTGGCCGACGATGGCTGCGGCGTCCACGGCGGGATCGGCGGCGGCGATTTTCTGGGCGAGCCGGACGGCAAGCGGGTAGCCGCGGCGGGGAATGCCCAGCAGCACCAGGTCCTGGGAGCCCTTGTTGGCCTCGAGGATTTCATGGGCGATACGAGTGAGGGCACGGTCAATGTCCGCCTGGTTGAGTACAACCCTGGCCGGAACCGGTGCCTGCGTGACAGGAGTCATCGCTCGTCTCCCCTTTCCCCGCCTCACGGGACGGAATTAAAAAAGGAACATTTGCCTTCCAAAATTACCACATGGGCAGCTGCTCCCGGCCCCGGCGGAGGGCGTCCTCCGTCACACCTCGGCGGCGCGTGCTTTGTTGCCCCTCCCCCGCCGCATAGGCTCGTATCTATGTCGATGAACCCGCAGCAGAGGCAGTTCCCCGGGCCTGAGTTCCACGGACAGCCCGCCAATCCGAGCTGGATGGGACACGTCCAGCCGCAGAACTACCGCCCGGCGCCGGGGCACAGCGGCGGCGCTGTGGACCAGGTCATCCCGGAAGCCGCCTCGACAGTTGCCGCCCGCCCCGGGGCAGGGACCCTGGGACTGGTGGTGGGCGGCGGGATTCTTGCCTTCGTCAGCCTGTTCCTTGTGGTGCCGTTCCTCCTCGACGCCACCGGCGGAACCGGTTTCGTCATCGGCTTTGTGGCGTCCCTGATCCCGCTGGCGGCGGTGCTGTTTGCCGTCGCCGTCATTGACCGCTGGGAGCCCGAACCCAAGCGCCTGCTGCTGTTTGCCTTCACCTGGGGCGCGGCCGTGTCGATTGCTGTGACGCTGCTCATTCAGCCGGTCTTCGCCCTCGCGGCCCCGGCCACGGACGGGGCAACCTTCCGCGACTTCATGACCACCGTGCAGGCGCCCGTGGTGGAGGAGTTCGCGAAGTCGCTGGGCCTGCTGCTGCTTCTCCTGTTCGCCCGGCGCAACTTCGACGGCCCGGTTGACGGGGTGGTGTTTGCCTTCACCATCGCCGGCGGCTTCGCGTTCACCGAGAACATCCTTTACTTCGGCCGGGCGATTGCTGAGTCCGGCACAGGCAGCGACATTGTGCAGATCTTCTTCCTCCGCGGGGTCATGTCGCCGTTCGCGCATGCCATTTTCACCGGCACCACCGGCCTGGTCATGGGCCTCGCAGCCCGCCGCGGGCATTCGGGCGCGGCGGTCTTCGCGTTCGTTGTGGGCCTGGTTCCGGCGATGATCCTGCACAACAGGTGGAACAGCATGGGCCAGGACTTCCTGGCCCAGTATGTGCTGGTGCAGGTCCCCATCTTCCTGCTTGCCGTGGTGTGCATCGTGGTGCTGCGGGTCGCGGAGAGGCGGCTGACCCGGCAGCGCCTTCAGGAGTACGCCGCCGCGGGGTGGTTCGCACCGGCGGAGGTGGAGTTGCTGGCCACCCCGGGCGGCCGGCGCCAGGCGGTGCGCTGGGCCGCGTCCTACAACCGGGGCGAGGAGATGAAGGAGTTCGTCAGGGCGGCGACGCGGCTGGCGTTCACCCGGCAGCGGATCCTCAGCGGCCGGGATGTACCCGCGCACCAGCAGGACGAGGCGCAGCAGCTGCGCCATCTGGCGGCGCTCCGGGGCGCACTCCAGCAGTGAGCCGTTGTCGGGCAAGACGCAGAAAGCCCCTGCCGGCACCAACCGGCAGGGGCTTTCTGTTCGGGCGTAAACAGTTCAGGCGTCAGCTCAGGCGAGCAGGGACGGCTTCAGCTGCTGAAGGCGCCCGAGGAGGCCGTTGATGAACGACGGCGACTCATCCGTGGAGAGCGTCTTGGCCAGGGCGACGGCCTCACTGACGGCAACACCGTCAGGGACGTCGTCGTTGTAGAGCAGCTCCCAGGTGCCGATCCGCAGGATGATGCGGTCCACGGACGGCATGCGCTCGAGTGTCCAGCCCTGTGAGTAGGTCTCGAGGAACTCGTCGATGGTGGCCTGCATCGACACCACACCCTCGACGATCTCGAGGGTGTAGGGGTTGACGATCTGGTCGGTCCTCTCGCGGCGCGCACGCAGCACGTCGAAGGCTGAGACAGAGCGCTGCTCGGCTTCGAAGAGGACCTCAAGAGCCCTGTTGCGGGCTTTACCGCGGGCGCTCACTAGTCGTTGACCCGGCCCAGGTAGCTGCCGTCGCGGGTGTCGACCTTGACCTTGGTGTTGTTCTCGACGAACAGCGGCACCTGGATCTCGTAGCCCGTCTCCAGGGTGGCGGGCTTGGTGCCGGCGGAGGAGCGGTCGCCCTGCAGGCCCGGCTCGGTGTAAGTGATTTCGAGGACAACGCTCGGCGGCAGCTCGATGTAGAGCGGGTTGCCTTCGTGGATGGCAATGTTGACCATCTGGTTCTCGAGCATGAAGTTGGTGGCGTCGCCCACGGTGGCGCCGGACACGGTGATCTGGTCGTAATCCGAGGTGTCCATGAAGACGAAGTCGGCGCCGTCCTGGTACAGGTACTGGTAGTCGCGACGGTCCACAGTGGCGGTCTCGATCTTGAGGCCGGCGTTGAAGGTCTTGTCAACGACCTTGCCGGACATGACGTTGCGCATCTTGGTGCGCACGAAAGCGCCGCCCTTGCCCGGCTTGACGTGCTGGAACTCGATAACGTTCCAGAGCTGGCCCTCGAGCTTCAGGACGGTTCCGTTCTTGATGTCGTTTGTGGTTGCCACTGGTTTCCTCTGGTTGTGTCTGACTGGTTCTGGCTGCCAGCTGTTTATGCCAGGCGGGCATGCCGAACGGCGCGCCAGCGTGTGTTTATCAAAAATCCAGAAACCATTCTAGCGGATAAGGCGGGCCCCGGTTTTCGGGGTCGGTTTTCGGGGCCCGGGCGCCGCGGCCGAAGGGCCGGTCAGGAGGCCAGTTCGAAGACGTCCCTGGCCCGCTGCAGCGACACCGTCGAGGAATAGATGAGGGCAGCATCGGCGGACTGCGCCACCCGCAGGTCCAGCGCGCGGGTGAAGGATTCCACGGCGGCACCGATGTTCCCTGCCACAAAGTGCATCCGCCCGAGGTATTGGTAGGCGAGGGCCTCATTGGCCGTTCCGTGCGCCTCGGTCAGGAGCTGCCGGAAGAGTTCAACGGCCCGGTCGTAGCGGTGGGAAACGCGCAGGACGTCCGCTTCATAGGCCCGCAACCGGAACGACTCGGGATCCCTGTAGCGGGCCTCCGCCAGCACTTCGGCGGCGTCGGAGGCGCGTCCCTCGACGAGCAGCACGAGGACCTGCTCGGCGGGGTCGGTGGACGCCTCGAGCGCGGCGGCGCAGGTTTCTTCGCTGACGATCTCAGGAAGAAGGGTGTCCGGGTTGATCCGGATGCCCGGGAATCCGCCGTCGGGCCATTCGATGGTTCCGCTCTGGTCGTCGCGCATCAGGAGGCAATCTCCTGGTAGGCGGCAAAGAGCAGGGACGTATCGGGCACGTCCAGGATTCCCGGCTTGGCGATGCCGTCGAGGACCACGAAACGGAGGAGGTCGCCGCGGGACTTCTTGTCCCGGCGCATGCCGTCCAGGAGCCCCTGCCACCGGTCGCGGCGGTACGTGACGGGCAGCCCGAGGGATTCCAGGATGCTGCGGTGCCGGTCGGCGTCGGCGTCGCTGAGCCGGCCCACGCTGCGGGACAGCTCGGCCGCGAACATCATGCCCACCGAGACGGCGGCGCCGTGCCGCCAGGAGTAGCGTTCCACGAGTTCAATCGCGTGGCCCAGGGTGTGGCCGTAGTTCAGGATCTCGCGGAGTCCGGATTCCTTGAGGTCTTCGGAGACGACGCGGGCTTTGACGGCGACGGCGCGTTCGATGAGCTCGCGCAGCGCGTCGGAGCCGGGATCCGTCGCGGCATCCGGATCCTTCTCAATGAGCTCCAGGATGGCCGGATCGGCGATGAACCCGCATTTGATGACCTCGGCCATGCCGGAGATGATCTCGTTCCGGGGCAGGGTCTTCAGCGTGTCCAGGTCGGTGAGGACGGCCGCGGGCGGGTGGAACGAGCCCACGAGGTTCTTGCCTTCGGCCGTGTTGATCCCGGTCTTGCCGCCGACGGCCGCGTCGACCATGCCGAGCAGGCTGGTGGGCATGTGGATGACCTTGACGCCGCGCAGCCAGGTGGCGGCCACGAAGCCGGCAAGGTCGGTGACAGCGCCGCCGCCGACGGAGACCACGGCATCGGAGCGGGTGAAGTCATTCTGGCCCAGCACCTGCCAGCAGAAGGCGGCCACCTGGATGTGCTTGCCTTCCTCGGCGTCCGGGATCTCCGCCGTGACGGCGGTGAAACCGGCGGCGGCCAGCTCATCCCGGACGGTGTCGCCGGTGAGCCGGAGGGCGCGCGGGTGGATGACCAGGACGCGGCGGACCCGCTCCCCCAGCAGCCCCGGCAAGGTGCCGAGCAAGCCGCGGCCAACTACGACGTCGTAGTTGTCCCCGGCCGACTGGCCGGTGACCTTGATGACTGTTGATTCGCTCACTTTTCAACTTCCTGTTTCGCGGCCGCGCATTGCCTGGCTGCCGTCGTCGCGGTTTTGTTGATCTCGCGTGTGGTGGGGTCGGGTGCGTTGCCGGCGGAGGAGCCCTTGCCGGCCGCGAAGTCGCACAACGCGGCTTCCAGCTTCAGGCCCAGCTGCGGCACGGTTCCCTGCCGGACGTCGAGCACAATGTCCGCAAGGCGTTCATAGACCGGCTTCCGGGTGGCGAACAGCGCCTTCCAGCGCCGGATGCCGTCGCCGGCCAGCAGCGGCCGCCCGGAGTTCTTGGCGATCCGGGCGGCGACGGTATCGGCGTCGCACTCCAGGTAGACCACAGTGCAACGTTCCAGCAGCTGCTGGGTGCCCGAGTCGAGGACCGAGCCGCCGCCCAGGGAAACCACGGTGGCGGTGGCGGCCGCGGCCTCGATGAGGCGGGCCACTGTCCGGGCTTCGATGTCCCGGAACGCACGCTCGCCGCGGTTGGCGAAGATGTCCGCGATGGAACCGTGGCCCTCGACGATGACCGCATCGGTGTCCACGAACGGGACATCCAGCTGTTGCGCCAGCTGCTGCCCGATCGCCGACTTGCCGACCGCCATGGGCCCGATGAGCACGATGGGCCGGTCCCCCGCGGTGCAGGGTGTATTGCTCCGGGGCACTAGAGTCCGATCGTATCCAGCGACGCCGGAATGTTCTCGAGGTAGCCCCTGATGTTGCGGGCGGTCTCGGCCACGGAGTCGCCGCCGAACTTCTCGGTCACGGCCTCGGCCAGGACCAGCGCGACCATGGCCTCGGCCACCACGCCGGCAGCCGGAACCGCACAGACGTCGGAGCGCTGGTGATGAGCCTTCGCAGCCTCGCCGGTGCTGATGTCGATGGTCTTCAGGGCGCGCGGGACGGTGGCGATGGGCTTCATTGCGGCCCGGACGCGCAGGACATCGCCGATGCTCATGCCGCCTTCGATGCCTCCGGCGCGGTTGCTGGTGCGGATGATCCTGCCATCCGCGTCCTTGACGATTTCGTCGTGCGCGGCGGAGCCGCGGCGCGCGGCGGTGAGGAAACCGTCGCCCACCTCAACGCCCTTGATGGCCTGGATGCCCATGAGGGCAGCGGCCAGCCGGGAATCCAGGCGGCGGTCCCAGTGGACGTAGCTGCCGAGTCCCGGAGGCAGGCCGTAGGCCAGCACCTCCACCACGCCGCCGAGCGTTTCGCCTTCCTTGTGGGCGGCGTCCACCTCGGCAACCATGGCATCGGACGTTTCGCGGTCGAAGCAGCGGAGCGGATCGGCGTCGAGCGCGATCACGTTGGCCGGCACGGGCAGCGGCCGGCCCTCGGGAACGGTGACGCTCGCGATGGACACCGTGTGGCTCACAAGCTCAATGCCCAGGTGCTTCAGGAACTGGGCGGCAACCGTCCCCATCGCTACACGCGTGGCGGTTTCGCGGGCGCTGGCACGTTCAAGCACGGGACGGGCCTCGTCGAAGCCGTATTTCTGCATGCCCGTGAAGTCCGCATGCCCCGGCCGGGGCCGGGTCAGCGGGGCGTTGCGGGCCTGCCCCTCCAGCTCCTCGGGGTCCACCGGATCGGCCGACATGATCTGTTCCCATTTGGGCCATTCGGTGTTGCCCACCTGGATGGCGACCGGTCCGCCCTGCGTGATGCCGTGGCGGACACCGCCGAGGATCGTGACGACGTCCTGCTCAAACTTCATCCGTGCCCCGCGGCCGTAGCCGAGCCGCCGGCGGGCAAGGGCATCGGCGATCTGCCCGCTGGTGAGTTCAACACCTGCGGGGACGCCTTCGATAATTCCGACCAGTGCCGGGCCATGGGACTCACCGGCGGTCAACCAACGCAACATAAAAACCATCCTGCCATGCCTGGCGGTCAGGACACCCGCCGGGGTGCCCCGACTGCGTCGCACATCACATCTATGACTTCGTCACTCCCGGCGTCCTGCAGGCCCGTAAAGTAGCGGACCTGCTCCACCGCCTGATAGAGCAGCATTTCAAGGCCGGGGACCACTCTTCCGCCGCCGGCGTGCCAGGCCGCGGCGATCCGGCTGGGCCAGGGATCGTAGGCGACATCGAGCAGGACGCCGTCGGTGCGCCGTCCCAGCGCTTCGAGTTCGGCCGCCATCCCGTCTGCCGCCCGCGGCGGCAGTGTGGATATTACGACGCCGGCACCGGCCATCGCTTCGACCGCACCGTCGAGGGTGTGGACAGAGATGTCCATGCCGAGCCCTCCCGCAGCCGCCTTGGCTTCCGCGGCCCGCGCGGTGTTCCGGACGTACACGTCCACGGACACCGCGCCGAGCTCCTGCAGCGCTGCCACCGCCGCGGCTGCCGTTCCGCCGCCGCCAAGGATGACCGCCGAGGGGCCGTCGGCTGCGCCGGCGTTGCGGAGGGCGTTCACGATCCCGGCGACGTCGGTGTTGTAGCCAATGCGCCGGGCCGACGCCCCGTCGCCTTCGAACGCGACCGTATTGATGACGCCCAAGACCCGGGCCACGCCGCGGACCTCGTCCACCTCGGCCACCATTGCCTTCTTTAGCGGCATGGTGACGGACAGACCCCGCCAGCCGGACTCGGCCCGGACGGTGTCCATGAACGCCGGCAGCGACTCCTCGGTCACATCGATGGCGGTGTAGCCGATCTCCGCTCCGAGGCGCGCATAGGCGGCCAGGTGGAGCGCCGGTGATTTCGAATGGCCGATGGGGTGCCCCAGGACGGCTGCCCGCAGGCTCATACGCAACGGCCCGGGTGGGCTTCGCACCAGGCGTTGTACTGCTCGACGTAGCCGTTGTGCTCGGCCAGCGTCTTGGAGAACTTCGTTTCCTTGGTGTCGAGGTTGATGGTCACCCAGTACAGGTAATCGTTCTTGTTCGGCTTGGCCGCCGCGTCGATGGCGGTCTTACCCGGCGATCCGATGGGCCCGGCGGGCAGGCCCTGGATGGCGTACGTGTTGTACGGGTTGGACTTGTCGGCTTTTTCGGCCTCGTCGATGTGGAAGGTCTTCTTGCCCAGGCCGTAGGTGACCGTGGCGTCCGACTGGATCAGGCCGTTGGTTTCGGTGTTCGTGGGCTTCAGGCGGTTGTAGATGGCGCCTGCCACGTCCTTGTACTCGGCCTGGCCGCCCTCTGCCTGTACGATGCTGGCAACGGTGACGACGTCGTACTGCTTGGCGGCATCCGTCACGCCCTGGGCCTTCAGCTCATCCTGGGTGGCCTTCACCAGCTTGGTCAGGATCTCCTTGGCGGTGGTGCCCAGCGGGAAGCGGTACTCCCCCGGCGCGAGGAACCCTTCGAGGTTCTTGGCCTTGGACGACACTCCGAACTGCTTGGGCGAATCGCTGAGTGCCTTCAGCTGGGCGAGGGACAGACCCGAGCCCTCGGAGATCGCCTGCAGCGATTCATCGATCCGCAGGCCGGCGTTCAGGGCGAAGTACATGACCTTCGCCTGCCCTTCGTTCAGAAGCACGGAGACGGCGTCGGAGTTCTTCATTTCCTGCTTGAAGTCGTATTCGCCCGGTGAGAGCGTGCCGCCGGATGCAGTCAGTGCCGCCATGAAGGTGTCGGCGTTGGCCACCACCTTCGCGTCCTCGAGCTTGGCTGCAACGGACACCGGGCCTTCGCCCGGAACAACAGATACCCGGACCTGGCCGGTGCCGGGGCCGGGATAGTCGGCCTGCTTGTCGTTTCCGAGCAGCGGTTTCAGGAACTGTGCCCCGACGACGGTGGCTGTAACGAAGAGTGCGAGGGTCAGCAGAAGCGCCACCAGGCGGCGCCGCCGCCGGACCTTCTTGGAGGGCCGGTTCACAGTGGCTGCGGTTTCGGCGCCGGCGAGGAGCTGGTGCCCCACGGCCTGCTGTTCGTAGGGCGGGTGGTCCTCGTACGTTCCGTGGTCCGCTTCGTAGGGGTGGACATCCTCGTAATGGTGGCCGGGCTCAAACTCAGCATGGTGGCCCTGGGCGAATTCGGCGAAGTGCGGCGCGTCCTCAGGCTGGGCCCCGTGGACCTCAGAGACCGCATGCCCATGCACGGCAGGGTCCTCGTGCACGGCACTGTCCGCGTGTGCGTCAGCGTCCACATGAGCAGCGTCCACATCCTCGACGGGGTCGTGGATGGTCGGCGGAACGGCCGGGACCTCGGGAACCTCTTCGGGCGGGAGTGGCTCGGCGGCCGGAACAGCAGCTGCAGCCGGAACGGCCGCCGGAGGGGCCGGTATCGCGGTCGTACGGGCATTGCCTGAACCAGAAGCCGAGGACTCCGACTGCCGTGAGGCACCTACGCCGGCGTGCATCTCTTCACCGGACTCGTAGGCCTGCTCAGGCACGGCATCGCCGGTGATGGCCTTCTCGCGGGCGCGGATCTCCTTGCGTGTCAGGGGCCGTCCGGCGTCCGCGAAGGGTTCGCCGGAGGAGTCGTCACTATTGACCGGGCTCACTATAGCTTTCCATCCTCTGAAGATCGTGTTTCCGTTTCCGGGCCAGGCCGTGCAGCAGTATTTGCTGCGGCGTGTCCGGACAGCCCCGTTTGGGGAATCGCGCGCACACGGCTCCCCACATCCGTTCCCCTGGCTTTTTGCATATCGATGGCGTGCTGCAATATTCCAGCAGCCGCAACCTGATCCACCACTTTACGGTGATTTTTGCTGCTCATGCCAGCTTCATGAAGGCTGCGGTGGGCAGTGACGGTGCTGAGCCGCTCGTCGATCAGGTGTACCGGCACGTCAGAACCTGCGCGGTCCAGCTCGTCAGCCAGCAGCTGTGCATACTCAGTGGCCATGCGGGCCGAGGCGTGTTCCTCGCCTTTCATGGTCCGTGGCAGGCCCACAAAAATCTGGACGGCGCCGCGGTCTGCGGCGAGGGCGGCAATCACCCGGACGTCCGAATTCTTTTTGGGATTGCGGTCGAGCGTCTTCAGCGGTGTGGCGAGGATCTCGTCCCGGTCACAGATGGCGACGCCGACACGGACGGTCCCCACGTCCACCCCCAGTTTGATGCCCCGGGGGTGGACGTGCGGCTCAGCGGAGAAAGTCACGGTCTGTTAGCGCCTCGTGACAGCATCGACGACGGCGGTCAGTGCGGCGCCGACCTTGGAGGCGTCAGTGCCGCCGCCCTGGGCAACGTCGTCCTTGCCGCCACCGCCGCCGCCGAGGATTCCGGCGGCGAGCCGGACCAGGGCACCTGCTTTTACGCCGGCTTCGCGGGCTGCTTCATTGGTGGCCACCAGGATGACCGGGCGGTCGTTGCTGACACCGGCCACGGCAACCGTGGAGGCTGCGGAGCCGAGCCGGTTGCGCAGGTCCAGGGCGAGGCCCCGGATGTCGTCGGCACCGCTGACCTGGCCGGCGTCGTGCGCGATGACCCGGACGCCGGCGGCGTCCACGGCAGTTCCGGCAAGCTGGGCGGCAGCGGCCGCAAGCTGTTCCTTCCGGAGCCGCTCCAGTTCCTTCTCCGTGGCCTTCAGCTTGGTGAGGGTCGCGGAGATGCGGTCCGCCAACTGGCCGGAGGGCACCTTGAGCATTTCGGTGAGTTCGGTCACCAGGGCGCGCTCGGCGGCCAGGTGGCGGAAGGCGTCCATGCCGACGAAGGCCTCGACGCGGCGGTTTCCCGACCCGACGGACTGCTCGCCGAGCAGGGAGAGGCTGCCGATGAGGGAGGTGTTGGACACGTGGGTGCCGCCGCATAGCTCGCGTGACCACGCGCCGTCGATTTCCACAACCCGGACTTCGCTGCCGTAGTTCTCACCGAACAGCGCCATGGCGCCAAGCGCCTTGGCCTCCGCGAGCCCCATGACCTTCGTGTCCACGTGGAAGTTGTTCCGGATGGCGAGGTTGGAGACTTCCTCGATCTCGGACTTGGTGGCGGCGCTCAGGCCCTCGCCCCAGGCGAAGTCGAAGCGGAGGTACCCGGCCTTGTTGAACGAGCCGCGCTGTGTGGCCTGCGGGCCGAGGATCTGGTGCAGGGCGGCGTGCACGATGTGAGTGCCGGTATGCGCCTGCTCGGCGGCGTGGCGGCGTTCGCGGTCCACCGCGGCGCGGACCAGTGCGTCGGAGGCGACTTCGCCCTCGCGGACGATGGCCTTGTGCACGCTCAGTCCCTTGATGGGACGCTGGACGTCCAGGACCTCGACGACGAAGCCGTCGCCGGTGATCAGCCCGGTGTCGGCTGCCTGGCCGCCGGCCTCGGCGTAGAACGGGGTCTCGGCGAGCACGAGTTCGATTTCGTCGCCGGTGGCCGCCTGGGAGACCTTGCTGCCGCCGCTGAGGATGCCGCGGACCCGGGACTCGCCCTCGAGGTCGGTGTAACCGGTGAAGACGGTTTCGCCTTCGGCCAGCAGCTCCTGGAAGGCGGAGAGGTCGGCGTGGCCGCCCTTCTTGCCCTTGGCGTCGGCCTGGGCGCGCTGGCGCTGTTCGAGCATGAGCTTGCGGAACCCGGGCTCGTCCACCTTCAGGCCGGCTTCCTCGGCCATTTCGAGCGTGAGATCGATCGGGAAGCCGTAGGTGTCGTGCAGGGTGAAGGCGTCGGCGCCGGAGAGGGGGCGGCCTGCGGCCTTGGACTCGTTGACGGCGTCCTCGAGGCGGGCCGTGCCGGAGGCGATGGTGCGCAGGAACGCCTTTTCTTCGGCGTAGGCGATCCGGCTGATGCGGTCGAAGTCCGTGTCAACGACAGGGTAGACGCCCTTCATGGCGTCACGCGAGGCGGGCAGCAGGTCCGGCAGGCAGGCCTGTTCCACGCCCAGCAGGCGCATGGAGCGGACCGCCCGGCGGATGAGGCGGCGCAGCACGTAGCCGCGGCCCTCGTTGGAGGGTGTGACGCCGTCGGCGATGAGCATCAGGGCCGAGCGGATGTGGTCGGCGACGACGCGCATGCGGACGTCGTCGGTGTGGTGCGGGTCGTCCTCGGTTTCGGCGGAGGTGTATTCCTTGCCGGAGAGCTTGGCAGCCATGTCGATGACCGGGCGGACCTGGTCGGTCTCGTACATGTTCTCGACGTCCTGCAGAATCATGGCCAGACGCTCCATGCCCAGGCCGGTGTCGATGTTCTTCTTGGGCAGCTCACCCATGATGTCGAACTCGACCTTCGAACGGACGTTGTCGATCTGGTACTGCATGAACACGAGGTTCCAGATCTCCACGTACCGGTTCTCGTCGGCGATGGGGCCGCCGTCGACGCCGTAGGCGGGACCGCGGTCGTAGTAGATCTCCGAGCAGGGCCCGGCGGGGCCGGGCTGGCCGGTGGACCAGTAGTTGTCCGACTTGCCCATGCGCTGGATGCGCTCGGCGGGCACGCCGGTGTTCTTGAGCCAGAGTTCCTCGGCTTCGTCGTCCTCTTCGTAGACCGTCACCCAGAGCAGTTCCGGCGGAAGTCCGTACCCGCCCTCGGCAACGCTGGTGGTCAGCAGCTCCCAAGCGAACTTGATGGCGTCTTCCTTGAAGTAGTCGCCAAAGGAGAAGTTGCCGCACATCTGGAAGAAGGTGCCGTGCCGGGCGGTCTTGCCCACTTCCTCGATGTCACCGGTGCGGATGCACTTCTGGACGCTGGTGGCACGGGTGTAGGGCGGTTCCTCGCGTGCTGTCAGGTACGGGATGAACGGAACCATGCCGGCAACCGTGAACAGCAGGGAGGGGTCGCTGGAGACCAGCGATGCGGAGGGAACCGCCGTGTGGCCTTTGCTGACGAAAAAGTCCACCCAGCGCTTTGTGATCTCCTGCGACTTCATGAGCTGATTACTTACCCTTCTTGGTTCACGCATGCGGGCGCGTGACAGTTTGATTCAGAGGCAGCCCCGGTGTTGGACGGCACTGCAGGTTTTAATTCTCGCGCGTTTAGCGGCGGGCGACGTCCTGGGACTCAACGCCCAGGGCGCTGCGCAGGTCCGTTTCGCGTTCGCGCATGCCCGCGCGGACGGCGTCGGCGAAATCGTAGAAGCCATCGGCGAGCCGGCCGACGGCCCGGTTCAGGCCTTCCGGGCCCAGCGCTGACTGCGCCTCGGTGACCTTGCGGAACGCGATGACCCCGATGGCCACGCCGATTCCCATCCAGACAAGTCGTTTCATTTCAGTTCTCCGGGCGGGTTAGCGGCTGCGGCGGCCGGTGGCGGGCTTCTTGCGGGTGGCGAGGGCAGAGCGGACGCCGTAGCTGAACGCGGCCACCTTGATCAGCGGCGAACCGACGGTCGCGGCCACGAGCGAGGACAGCGCAGAGATGTTCGCGGAGGCGTCCGAAACGTTGGAGGCAATGCCGTCCACCTTCTTCAGCTGCTGGTTGGTGGTGGATACCGTCGCTGTGACCTCGTCCATGAGCGGGGTGGCGCCGTCGCTGATCGAGCGGATGGATGTCCGCACCTCGTCGAACACCCGTCCGAGCTTGAGGATGGGGACAGCAAGCAACAGGACCAGGAGCGCAAATACCCCGGCCGCGATCAGGCCGGCAATATCGCCACCAGACATAGACGTTCATCTCCTTGAAACTCCGTGGAACTGTACCGGGCAGGCGGCCGCGAAGGTGCCGCAGCCGCAAATGTCCCCCCAGTACCTTACATACAAAGCCCGGTACCTTACATAAAGCCCAGTACCTTCTATAAAGCCCAGTACCTTCTATAGAAGCTCAGTACCCTACATACAAAGAAGCCCGCGGCGCTTGCCACGGGCTTCTTTGTATACGCTGCCGGAATTTAGCGTGCGTAGAATTCGACGACGAGCTGCTCTTCGCAGGTCACGGGGACCTCGGAGCGCTTCGGGCGGCGAACCAGGCGGGCCTGGAGGGCGTCCAGCTTGACGTCCAGGTACGCCGGAACGGCGGGCAGGACGTCGCGGTGTGCGCCGGCTGCTGCAACCTGGAGCGGGACCATGGTCTCGCTGCGGCTGTGCACGTGGACGAGCTGGCCTTCGCCGACGCGGAACGACGGGCGGTCAACGCGGATGCCGTCAACCAGGATGTGGCGGTGCACAACCAGCTGGCGGGCCTGGGCGATGGTGCGGGCGAAGCCTGCACGCAGCACGAGGGCGTCGAGACGCATTTCGAGCAGTTCGATCAGGTTTTCACCGGTCAGGCCCTTGGTGCGGCGTGCTTCTTCGAAGGCACGGGTCATCTGGGCTTCGCGGATGCCGTACTGGGCGCGCAGGCGCTGCTTTTCGCGCAGACGTACGGCGTAGTCGGAGTCCTGCTTCTTGCGGGCACGGCCGTGCTCACCGGGGCCGTACGGACGGCGCTCCATGTACTTGGCGGCCTTGGGGGTCAGAGCGATGCCGAGTGCACGCGAGAGGCGTGCCTGACGGCGAGCACGAGTGTTGTTAGCCACTTGTGTCCTTCCAATATCTGCGGTGTGTCAGTGTTACTGGCCTCCATGAGGGAGAGCATCGGCCAACCGCTGCCTTTTGCTACTGGGCGCAGGGCACAGCCCGTCGAACGGAAATTCGGTGGATTGTGCGTCCGTGCCTTGCCAGACGAAGATCTATCCTACCACGTGGGTCACTTGCCCCGGACGATCTTCCGGAGCCGCTCCAGCCGGACGGCGATGTCCCGCTCTGCCCCGTTGGCGGTGGGCTCGTAGTAGTCGCGGCCCACGAGGTCGTCCGGCGCGTACTGCTGCGTGGCCACCGAATGCGGGGCATCGTGCGCGTACTTGTAGCCCACGCCGTGGCCGAGCTGCTTGGACCCTGGGTAGTGCGCGTCGCGCAGGTGCGCTGGGATGCCGACACCCAGCCCGGCCCGCACGTCCGCGATGGCCCTGTTGATGCCCATGTAGGCCGCGTTGGACTTCGGCGCCGTGGCGAGGTGGACCACCGCCTCGGCCAGGATGATGCGGCCCTCGGGCATTCCGATCAGCTGCACCGCCTGCGCCGCGGCCACCGCCGTCTGCAGTGCTGTCGGGTCCGCCATCCCCACGTCCTCCGCGGCCGAGATCACGATCCGCCGGGCCACGAAGCGCGGGTCCTCCCCCGCCTCCAGCATCCGCGCGAGGTAGTGCAGGGCCGCGTCAACATCGGACCCGCGGATGGACTTGATGAACGCGCTGGCCACGTCGTAGTGCTGGTCCCCGGCGCGGTCGTAGCGGACGGCCGCCGCGTCCAGCGCGCGCTCGGTGTGCCGCAGTTCAACGGTGACCGGCTCAACGGTGACCGGCCGGCCGGGATCACTTTCCCCGCTAACAGAACTTTCGACGTCGTCCGCGTCACCGAACGCGACCCCGGCGGCGGCTTCCAGCGCGGTCAGCGCCCGGCGGGCGTCCCCGCCGGAAAGCCGGACGAGGTGTTCCAAGGCCTCGTCGCTGAGCCGGACGTCGTTATTCAACCCGCGGGGATCCTCGACGGCCCGCACCAGCAGGCCCTCGATGTCCGCATCCGTGAGCGGCTTGAGCGTCAGCAGGAGGGAGCGGGACAGCAGTGGGGACACCACCGAAAACGATGGGTTCTCCGTGGTTGCCGCCACCAGCACCACCCAGCCCTTTTCGACACCGGGCAGCAGTGCGTCTTGCTGTGCCTTGTTGAAGCGGTGGATCTCGTCGAGGAACAGGACGGTCGTGGTCTTGTACAGGTCACGGGCGGTCAGGGCGTCGTCCATGACGCGGCGGACATCCTTGACGCCGGCGGTGATGGCGGACAGTTCCACGAACTTGCGCCCGGGACCCCGCGCGATCACGTGGGCCAGCGTGGTCTTGCCGGTACCCGGCGGCCCCCAGAGGATCAGCGAGCTGGGGCCAGCCGGACCGGCGGCTTCAGCACCGGCTGCCAGCTGCCGCAGCGGGGAACCCTGGCCCAGCAGATGCTGCTGGCCCACCACCTCGTCGACGGTGCGGGGACGCATCCGGACGGCCAAGGGGCCGCGCGGCTGGGCGGAACGGGACGGGGTTGAACGGGGCTGGCCGGAACCGGCCGAGTCGCCGGAGGTGCCGGCGTCGTCGTTGTCGTCGTCGCCGTCCTGTGCCGCCGAACCAAAGAGATCATCCACATAGATAGGCTACTTCTAGATTCAGCAGGAAAAATCCGGCCACGAAAGCAGGGAACCGGCAATGCCAGGGAACCGTCCGGAACGGGGACAACCAGCACAGGGGCGTGCGGCGTCCACCAGGACCGCATTCGTCGCCGGCCCGCGGCTGGCCGGCTGGGTTGAACGGTTCGCTGCCAGCCATGGTGACCTGGGGCTTGAGGACCACGACGACGGCGTGCGGCTGGCCGCCGCGGACGGCGCCACCGCGTTGCTGCAGGCGCCGTGGCCCGACGACGGCCGGCCGGGCCGCGGATCCGGCCTGGTGGAGCGGATGGCTTCCCTGGCTTCCCAGCCACGTACCGTGGGCCTGGTCCTGGTCCGCCGGGGAGGATACGGCGTGGCGGTGGCCAGCGAAGGGATCGTCCTCGCCGCCAAGACCGGCTCCAAGTATGTGCAGTCCCGTTCCGCGGCCGGCGGCCAGTCGCAGCAGCGGTTCGCCCGGCGCCGCGCCAACCAGGCGGACGCGATGGTGGAGGCGGTGGCGGAGCAGGCGAAGCTGGTTTTTGCCGGGCGGCCCTTCGAGTACATCCTCCCGGGCGGTGACCGTGCCCTGGCCGACGAAGTCCTGGTGCTGCCGGCCCTGAGGCCCTGGGCAAACCTGCCCCGCCTGGCCTACCTCGATGTCCCCGACCCCCGCGCGGCCGTCCTGAAGAAGGCCGCCGCGGACGCGTGCGCGGTGCGGGTCACGGTGACGGACCCGCCGGGGAAGTAGAGCCGGACCGGCCTAGTCCTCGGGTGCCAGCGTGACCGTGGCCCCGTCCAGGTCCCGGCTGAAGCCCACCTGGCACGAGAGCCGCGAGCCGCATTCCCGGTAGCTCTCTGCCTCGACCAGCAGCTCGAGTTCGTCCTCGCTGCGTTCCGCCAGGGTGTCGAAGACCTCCTGCTCCAGGAATACGTGGCACGTGGCACACGAGGCGGTGCCACCGCATGAGGCCAGGATGGGCAGGTCGTTGTCCCGGAGGGCCTCCATCATGGTCTGGTCCGGCTCCCATTCAAGGTCATGGATGGCGCCCTGGCGGTCGACGACGGTCAGTTGGTTGTTGCTCACGGCGGTGTTGCTCATGTCGGTGTCCTTAGGATCGGGCTGCTGCAAGGTCAGCGCCTGCATGGTCGGGGTTAGTGGGGATGGTGTCGGCGAGGGGGATGGCGGGGTCGGCGGACAGTGCCGGGTCGATCGGGGCGCCCTGGGCTATGAGCCGCTTGGCCGCGCGGAAATCGGAAAGGTTGGCGATGGTGTCAACTGCGGCGAGCCGGCCGTCGCGCAGATAGACCACCGAGAATTTCCCGCCCGACGGTTCGCCGCGGACGATGACCTGGTCCTCCGGGCGGCGGACTCCGGCGGTCTGCAGCCGGACACCGTGCTGGACGGTCCAGAACCAGGGAACCTCCGGCTCGGCGGCCACCTGGCCGGTAATGTGGGCGGCTACCCGGTCCGCCTGTGCCAGTGCGTTCTGGATGCACTCGAGCCGCTGGCTCTCGCCGTCGATAGGGCTGGTGAACCTGGTAACGTCCCCGCTGGCGTAGATGGCCGGATCGGACGTCCGGCCATCCTCGTCCACGAGGATGCCGTCCCGGCAGTCCAGGCCGGCGTCCGCGGCCATCTCCTGGTTGGGCAGGACGCCGATGCCGGCGAGGACGACGTCGGCAGGAAAGACTGTGCCGTCGGCGACGGTCACGCCTTGGGCCCTTTGTCCGCCGACGATTGCCTGGCCGCCGACGATCGACGTGACCGCGGCGCCAAAGACGAAACGCACGCCGTGCCGCCCGTGGAGCTGCTCGAAGTGGTGCGAGACGGGGGCCGACGTTACCCGGCTCATCACGCGGTCCTGGAATTCGAGCACCGTGACGTCACAGTCTTTCGCTGCCGCCGCGGCGGCCACTTCCAGCCCGATGTACCCGGCGCCGATGATGGCGACGCGGGCTCCCGGGACCAGCAGCCGTTTGAGTTCAAGGGCATCGTCCCGGGTCCGCAGCGATCGAACTCCCGGCAGGCCTGCGCCCGGCACGGTCAGCGGCCGGGCTCGGGAACCCGTGGCGATCACCAGCCGGTGGTATGCCTGCCGCGTCCCGTCGGACAGCAGTACCGTCCGGCCGTTCCTGTCGATGGATTCTGCGGTGACACCGGCCAGCCGGTCGATGCCTTTGTCCGCATAAAACCTTTCCTTGCGGAGCACGGCTGCTTCATAGGGCGCACTGTCCTTCAGGAGTTCCTTGGAGAGCGGCGGCCGCTCGTAGGGAAGCCCGTTCTCCGCGTCGATCAGCACAATGCCGTCTTCCCAGCCCCTCGCCCGCAGCCCCGCAGCGACGGCGACGCCGGAGTGTCCGGCGCCGATGATGACCACCGGAGCTGCAGTCCCGGTTCCGGTCCCGTTACGCATTGGACTGCCCTGCCTGGGTCTGCGCTGCGTTGAACTGCCCTGCGCTGGCCTGCTGCAGCATCACGTGCAGGTGCTCCGGGCCCGAGTTTGTCAGGTTGTTGCCGCGCACGTACTCGATGGGCCTGTCCGGATCCAAGGTGACCGATCCGAGCTTTTCGGCGAGGAGCTTCACCGTCACCAGGACCTCGAGTTTGGCCAGAGGCGCGCCGAGGCAGCTGTGGACCCCGTGTCCGAAGCCGAGGTGGCCGTCGGTATTGCGGTCGATGTCGAAGCGCTCGCCGTCGGGGTACTTGCTGCTGTCCCGGTTCGCTGCCGCAGGCAGCAGGCGGACGATGGCCCCGGCGGGAATCGTCACTCCCGCCACCTCCACCTCCTCCGTCGTGATCCGGCTGGCCCGCTGCACGGTGCCGCGGTAGCGGGCCAGTTCCTCGACGAAGAGGTTCGCGTCGTCCGGATTCCGGCGGATCCGGCCCAGCAGGCCAGGATGCTCGCTGAAGATCCGGAACGCGTTGGCCAGCAGGATGGTGGTGGTGTCATGGCCGGCAACGAAGACAAATGCGCAGAGTTCCTTGGCTTCCTTTTCGCTGAGCAGCCCTTCCTTCCACATCCGGGCAATGTGTCCGCCGACCGAGCCGCTCTCCTCGCGGTACAGCCGTTCCATGGTGTCCTTGAGGTAGGCGAAAAACTCGAGGGTGCTCTGCTCGTCAGTGCCGGTGCCCTGGGCGTTGCGGGCCAGCCGGCCGAAGTAGCTGAAGGTCTCGTCTGACCAGAACTTCATCCTCTCGAAGTCCCCGGCAGGCACGTCGAGCAGGGCGCTGATGGTGGACATGCTCAGCGGGATGGCGTAGTCGTCCACGGCGTCCCCGCCGCCGGCGGCGAGCATCGGTGCCAAGTACTTTTCCGCGTTCTCCCGCACGCGGTCCTCGAACCGGGCAATGGCCTTGGGTGTGAAGGCCTGCGCCACCACCTGGCGGAGCCGGGTGTGGTTGGGTGCGTCGAACAGCGTCAGGAACGTCAGCGGAACCGGATCAACAACCTGCGAGGAGAAGACTTTCGGTGCGCGCATGGCCCGGCGGACGTCGTCGTACCGGGAGATGAACCAGACGTCCGATACGGGTGAATGGGCCCGGAGCACCGGGGCGTTCTCCCGCATCCACGCATAGTGGCCGTACGGATCGCCCTGCGTCCCGTCGTCGACTACCTTGAACGGTGCCATGCCCTCGGGCCAGTCCAGTTCATGCGAATACGGAGGCAGGGTTTCCGTCAGTGCGGCAGACATCATCGTCCTTCTTTCCGGTTGGCTTCGGCGTGATCCGGTGTGATCCGCCTCTCACTCCACAGTGCGGGATCGGCCGCTCCCGCCCCCACGGGTCTTCCGTTCATCGGTTGCGAAACCCGGTCCGGCCCTCCGGCCTGGCGCATCTCAGCTGGGCTCAATTCACCTGGGCGGTTTTCAGCGCGCGGGAAATCCCGTGCGCAGCTGTCAGCAAGGCGGGGACGATCAGCGGCACCGCCGCGTCCTGCCGGGGCACGATGGCATTGAGCGCCGCCGCGACCGTCTTTCCGGGCCCGAAAACGGGCACGGCGATGCCTGTCCATTCGGTGACGCCGATGCCCGGCAGTGCCACGTATCCGCGCTGCCTGATCTCAGCCAGGTGCCTGCGGATGAGTCCGGCGTTGGTAAGGGTCTCTGGAGTAACGGCCGTCAACGGCTTCGAGAGCACCTCGGCCTGGACGGCGGGCGGCGAGAAGGCCAGCAGCACCAGGCCGGACGAGGCTGCATGGATGGGCATCCGCTGCGCAATGTGAGCCGCGTCCAGGCTGGAGTGTGGCGAGGAGAGCCGCTCCACGTACAGCACGGTCCCGTGGTCCAGCACGGCCAGGGTGGTGTGCTGGTGGACGGCTGCCTGGACATCCTCCATGAACGGCAGCGCCAGCTCACGGAGGTTCAGCGCGCGTGATCCCCTGGCCGCGAGTTCCCACATCCGCATCCCGGAGCACAGGTTCCCGTCCGGCAGCCGCTCAATCAGCCCGTGGACCACCAGGTCGTCCACCAGCCTGTGCGCGGTGGTCAGCGGAAGGCCGGCGCGGCGGGCGAGGCCGGAGAGCGTCATGGCCGGCAGGTTCCGGTCGAAGGCGCCCATGAGCCGCACGACGCGGCTGATTACCGATTCACCCGATGGTGAGTTGGCCATGGCGTTCTCCGGCCCGGCGCCTAGCGAGCCACCGTGGCGGCCGGCCGCGACCCAGTCCGGTCCGCCGCGAGCCTGGCGATGTCCCGTCCGGCACGGTATCCGAACACCAGGGCCGGGCCAATGTGGGAGCCGTAGCCGGGGTACCCGCCGCCGAAGACGCTCACCGCGGCTGCGCCCACCGCCAGCAGTCCGGGGACCACCGATCCCTCAGCCGTGACCACCTCGGAGTCTTCGTTGACGCCGAGACCGGCGAAGGTGCCGAGGTCACCCATCTGGATCTTCGCAGCGTAGTACGGCCCCTTGCCCACCGGCGCGAGGTTGGGGTTCGGCTTGTGCTCGAGGTCGCCGCGGAAGTGGTTGTAGAGGGTTGAGCCGCGGCCGAAGGCCGGATCCTCGCCCAGTTCCGCCGCCGGGTTGAAGCCGGCCACGGTGGATTCCAGGCCGGCGGCATCGATGCCGAGCTTTCCGGCGAGCCCGGCAAGGGTGTTCCCCTTCACCAGGTAGCCCGTCCGGTAGAAGTAGCCGCGGGGCATGGGCCAGGGCTTGGCATAGCCGATGCCGTATTTGTGCATGGTCTTCGCGTCGCCGATCACGTATCCGAAAGTTTTGTCCTCGCCCTTGTTGTGCCCGATCATGGCCCCGCCGAAGTCGTGGTAGCTCAGGGCCTCGTTGCCAAAGCGTTTTCCGTGGCGGTCGACGGCGATCAGCCCGGGCAGGCCGATGGCCCGCAGGTGCGGAAAGAGCCGCTGTGCGCCGCTGAGGTACCTGAACACCGTCACCGGCGCCCAGGAGCCAACGCTGAAGACGGAGTCGTCGATGTATCCGCCGGCGCGCATGGCCAGCGTGGCGGCGTCACCGCCATGGCCCACGGTGGGCGTGAAGTGGTCGTCTCCGCCGGCGTCGTGCGGGAAGTACTGCTGCCGCAGTTCTTTGTTGCCGGAGAAGCCGCCGGCGGCGAGGATGACGCCGGCCCGTGCGGTGACGGTGACGGAGTGCTCTCCGCCGATAACCGCACCGGTGACGGTGCCGCCGTCGTCCCTGGTGAGGGACAGCGCCGGTGAGGACTTCCACAGGCGGACCCCGAGGTCGTCGGCGCTCCTGACCATGCGCGTCATCAGGGCGTTGCCGTTGGAACGGAGGACCGGGCGCCTGTAGCGGGCCGCGTCGGCCCAGGTGCGCAGCAGTTTCTTCGCGACATAAATGAAGGACCTGACCGACTGGTTCACGTGGAAGAACTCATTGATGTCCGGCCCCACCTGCGGCATGTAGCCGAAGACTGTGTAGGAGCTCATGTACGGCTGCATCAGGAGCCGCTTGTCCCCGAGAACCCGTGCGTCCACGTCCTGCGGCAGGATGGCCCGGCCGGACAGCTTCGCCCCCGGCAGGTCCATCTGGTAGTCCGGCGCCTTCTCCGGGTAGGTGAACTTCACCTCGGTTTCGTTCTCGAAGAAGGAAATCGCTTCGGGCACGGTGTCCAGGAAGTTCCGCACTCCTGCTTCGTTGTACGTCTCCGGCGCCAGGTGCTTGAGGTAGGTCTCGGCGTCCTCACGCGTATCGCCCTGTGCCACGCCATGCTTGTTGCCCGGGACCCAGGCCCAGCCCGCGGAGATGGCGGTGGTTCCGCCAAAGTACTGCTCCTTTTCCGCGACGATCACACTCAATCCCTGCGCGGCGGCCTTCAATGCAGCGGCCATCCCGGCCACACCCGATCCGATGACGAGGACGTCACAGACCGCTGTCTTCGCGGTTTCTGCCATGGTTCCTGCTCCGTTCTGCCTGCAGGCCACTCCTTTGCGGCGGCAGGCGCTTGACTGACAAACCCCCAGTAGAGCCGGTGGGCCGGCCGGCCGGGAGCAGGATTACCATTGAGCGGGAATCGACAGGAGGAACAGTGGCCAACTCCGCATCCGGCGAATCGATCATCGGCCGCTTCGTGAAGATCGTGAGCGCCTTTGACGACCGGCACACCGCCATGAGCGTCGCCGAACTCGGACGCCGCACCGGCCTGCCGGTGACCACCACTTACCGGCTGGTCAATGACCTGCTGCTCGAGCGGCTGCTGGAACGCGAGCCCGGCGGGGACATCCACATCGGCACCCGCATGTGGGAACTCGCCTCCCGCGGCTCCAAGATGCTGGGCCTGAGGGAAGCAGCCCTGCCGTTCATGGAGGACGTCCAGGCGGTGGTGCAGCACTCGACCACCCTGGGCATCCTCGATTCGGACGAGGTCCTGTACATCGAACGGCTCGGCTCGGACAAGACCATCGTGGACATCACCAAGATCGCCGGCAGGCTGCCGGTCCACGCCACGTCCTCGGGCCTGGTGCTGCTGGCCCACTCCCCCGCCGCCTACCAGGACGCATTCCTCGCCCGGCCCCTCACCAAGTTCACCGAGACGACGCTGACCGAGCCGGCTGCGCTGCGGCGCCACCTGGCCGAGATCCGGCAGCGCGGCTTCGCCGCCATGCCCGGGGTGATCGTGCCGGAATCCAGCGGCATCGCCGTTCCCGTGTTCGGCCCCGGCAACACCGTCCGCGCCGCGCTCAGCGTGGTGGTGCCGCGCAACGAGGAGAACGCGCCGGCCCGGGTGCCCGTGCTCATGGCCGCGGCGCGCGGGATCTCCCGCGCCCTGGGCTGGCGCGGCGAGCTGAAGGGCACTCTTCGCCAAAGTCACTGATCAAAGCCACTAAAGCCGGCTTTGCCGTTCATCGGTAATCGTGTGGTTCCGCTCACAGGCCCCCTGCCACGCTGGCTGGGAAGCAGCGACGAGGCTGCAGGACCACGAGGAGCACCACATGAATCCCATCCAGAACCGGGTGGCCGGCAAGACCGCCATTGTCACCGGAGGCCGCGGCGACCTGGGCAGCGCCACCGCCGCCCTCCTTGCCGAACACGGGGCGAAGGTTGCCAGCCTGGACGTTGCCGGCATCCCCGCCGCTTCCCATTCAGGCGTCAGCCAGTACGACGTCGATGTCACCAGTGAGGAGAGCGTCGCCGATGCCGTCCGCCGGGTCCGCGACGAACTGGGCACCCCGGGCATCCTGGTCAACGCCGCCGGCATCATCGGCCCGGCAGGAGCGTCCCACACCGCCACGACGGCGGACTTCGACACGATTTTCAACGTTAACGTCAAGGGCGTCTGGCTCATGACCAAGCATGTGGTGCCGGGCATGATCGAGAAGGGCACGGGCAGCATCATCAACTTCTCCTCCATCCACGGCCTCACCGGCGGCCGGAACGTGCCCCTGTACCACGCCACCAAGGGCGCCGTGCGGCTCCTGAGTAAGTCGGATGCGGCGGCCTACGGCGGCTACGGGATCCGCGTCAACTCCATCCATCCCGGGTCCATGAACACCAGGATGAGCCGCCGCTCTGCCGAACAGTCGGACATCGGTCCCGAGGCCTACTACAAGCAGCTGGTGGGCTCCAACCCGCTCCCCCGCCAGGGCGAACCGGACGAGATCGCCTACGGCGTGCTCTACCTGGCCTCGGACGAATCGCGCTTCACCACCGGCTCCGAGCTGGTCATCGACGGCGGCTACACCGCTGTCTGACGGCGCTGCCCCTTTGCGGCACCGGCCGCAGCATCCTTTATCTTTCCTCCTGAAAGGCAACACCCCATGAAATTCGTCAACGGCACCCCCGCGGACAGTTACGACGTCGTCGTCGTTGGTTCCGGTGCGGGGGCACTGACTGCGGCGGCCACCGCCGCCCGCGCCGGCAAGTCCGTCGTCGTGCTTGAAAAAAGCGGACTGCTCGGCGGAACGTCCGCTGTGTCCGGCGGCATGCTGTGGGTGGCGGACAACCACCATGCACGGAAGGCCGGAGTCTCCGATTCGAAGGCTGCAGCCGCCGAGTACGTGCGGGCCGTCGCCCGCGGAAGGGGCCGCGAGGAACTGCTGGACGCGGCGCTGAATTACGGCGACCAGATGCTCCGTTTCGTCGAGGACGAGTGCGGCGTCCGCTTCATCTTCCTCAACAACTTCCCCGACTACCGGCAGGACCTGCCCGGGGCCGTGGCGGGCGGCCGGACTGTGGAGCCCGAGCTGTTCAACAGCGCCGAAGCGCTGGGCGGCCTGCGGGAGCACGTGCGCAGTGACGGCCGCGCCCCCTTCACCATGCAGGAATACGAGGAGTGGGGCGCCTTCACCAAGTTCCCGTGGGATGACCTGGCCGGGCGACAGGACGAGGGTCTCGTTGCCAAGGGGCAGGCGCTGGTTTCCATGCTGCTCGCCAGCCTGGTCCGAGACGGAGCCGCCCTGGTCACCGGGGCGCGCGGACACCGCCTGCTGGCCGACGGCGGCCGGGTGACCGGCGTCGAACTGGAAAGCGGTGAAGCGTTCCATGCCCGCGACGGCGTGGTGCTGGCCACCGGCGGCTTCGAATGGGACAAAGCCCTCGCCGACTCGATGCTCGCGTCCCGGCTGTACACGATGTGCTCGCCGCCCTCGAACACCGGCGACGGGCTGCGGATGTCGCAGCGTATCGGCGGCCAGACCCGCGGCACGCGCGAAGCCTGGTGGGCGCCGATGTCCGTCACCGGCGACACCCGTGACGGCCAGCCGGTGGGCACGCTGCTGCGGTTCGAACGGCAGGGCCCGGGGTCCATCATGGTGAACCGCCACGGCCGCCGCTTCGCCAACGAGTCGCAGAACTACAACGACCTCGCCCGCAGCCTGCAGTCCTGGGACTCCGCCGCCAACCGCACGCTGAACACCCCGGCGCACGTGATCGTGGACCACGGCTACCTTGAGCGGTACGGCATCCTGGCCCACCGCGCAGGCCAGCCGACGCCCGGCTACCTCATCGAGGCGCCCACGCTGGCCGAACTCGCCGCGAAAATCAACGTTCCGGCGGAAAACCTGGAAGCCACCGTGGCCCGCTTCAACCAGTACGCAGTCCAGGGTGAGGACCCGGACTTCGGCCGTGGCGAAAGCGCCTATGACAAGTACTGGGGCGATGACGGCTGCCCATGGCCTAACCCCTCGCTGGGCCCGCTCGAGTCCGGACCGTTCTACGCGCTGGAGGTGGTGAACGGCGCTTTCGGCACCAACGGCGGCGTGGCCACCGACGGCTCGGCCCGCGTGCTCGACGTCGACAACCGCCCCATCCCGGGCCTGTTCGCGGCCGGCAACACCACGGAAAACGCCTACGCGGCGGGTTACCCCGGCGCCGGCGCCACCCTTGGTCCCATCATGACCATGGGGTACCTCGCCGGACGCATGCTGGCCGGCCAGTCCCCTGAGTACACGTCCACAGTGGCCGAGCTTGTCGAGGCCGGTGCCTGAAATGATCCGCCACACCGTGCTCTTCAAATTCAAGCCCGGCTTCCCGCCTGCCGACCGGCAGGCCTGGATTGACGGACTCAACAACATGGCCGGAAAGATCCCCGGCATGCTCAGCCTCAGCCACGGCCCGGACGTCCTCAACACCGAACGCTCCTTCGACTACGCCATCGTGGCCGACTTCGACAGCGTCGAGGACATCGCCGTGTACAACACGCACCCCCTGCACGAGCCGCTGAAGGCGTACTCGTTCCCCAACAGCCGGCAGATCCTCGCAGTGGACTTCCACCTCCCGGACACCATCCCGGCCCCCATTGAGACACCGCAGTCTTAAGGAGATTCCCGTGACCACTTCCCCATCACCCCAGGCTCCGCTTCAGGTTCCGCGCAAGACTCCCCGCAAGGCCGCCCTGGCATCCTTCCTCGGCAGCACGCTGGAGTACTACGACTTCTTCATCTACGGCACCGCCGCAGCCCTCGTGTTCCCCCACCTGTTCTTCCCGTCCGCGGACCCCGCCATCGGCCTGATCGGCGCCTTCGCCACGTTCGGCGTCGCGTACGTGGCCAGGCCCGTCGGCGGCCTGGTGATGGGCCACTTCGGCGACAAGCTGGGACGCAAGAGGATCCTGCTGCTGACCCTCGGCATCATGGGCCTGGCGTCCCTGGGCATCGGCTTCCTGCCCACGTACGACCAGCTCGGCGTCTGGGCGCCCATCCTGCTGGTGGCGGGCCGGCTGGCGCAGGGCTTCTCGGCCGGCGCGGAATCGGCCGGTGCTTCCACCCTGACGCTGGAGCACTCGCCCGAAGGCAGGCGCGGGTTCTTCACCAGCTTCGTGATGACGGGGTACGCCTCCGGCATGGTGCTGGCCACGCTGGTCTTCATCCCCGTCACGTCGCTGCCCCGGGACGCCATGATGGGCTGGGGCTGGCGCATCCCGTTCTGGCTGTCCATCGTGGTGCTGGCCATCGCCTACTGGGTGCGCACGCACCTGGACGAAACGCCGGTGTTCGAGGAGGCCCATGAACGCCGCCAGGTGGCCCCGATGCCGATCAAGGAAGTGCTCCGCTTCCAGGCCGCGGACGTGCTTCGGGTGGCGGGAATGTCCATCATGTCCGTGATGCAGACCATCTTCACGGTATTCGGACTCGCCTACGCCACGGCCGGCGCCGGATTCGACCGGGGCGCCATATTGACCGTCAACGCCGTGGCCATCGGCCTGTCCATGTTCGCCATGCCGCTCGCGGCCAGGCTGTCCGACCGGATCGGGCGCCGGCCCCTCCTGCTGACCGCCGCGATCGGCTGCTCGGCCACGATCTTCCTGTACTTCCTGGCGCTCTCCTCCGGGAACATCGTGCTGGTTTTCCTTGCCGCATTCCTGAACACGACGGTGCTGTACTCGGGCTTCAACGGCGTCTGGCCGGCGTTCTTCGCCGAGCAGTTCGCGGCGCCCGTCCGCTACTCCGGCATGGCCCTGGGCAACCAGTTCGGCCTGGTCCTCGCCGGCTTTGGCCCGATGATCGCGGGGCTCCTGCTGGGCCCCGGAACCTGGGGCTGGGTGCCGGTGGCCGTCTTCGGCACCGTCTGCATGCTCATCGCCGCAGGATCCGCGTTCTGGTCCCGGGAAACTGCCGGCACACCCATCGGGGAGCTCGGCGCGCCATACCTGGAAGGCATTGCACGCCGGCGGGAGGCCGAAGCGCAGCAACCCGCCTTCCAGCACCGTTAAACATCCGGCGCGTCAGCAGCCAGTCAGGTGCCGCTTCGGCCGCTCCTGCCGGTAGTAGTAACGGGACACTTCACGGAACCCTGCCCGGGAGTACAGCTCCCGGGCGGCAGTGTTTGACGCCATCACCAGCAGCCAGTAGCCGGCCAGCCCCCGCGCCGCACCGGCTTGGAACAGCGCCTGCTGAATCCGCGTGGCATGGCCCCGGCGCCGGGCATCGGGCCTGGTGGCCATGCAGTACAGCCCGCCCCAGCTAACAACTGTCCCGCCCGTAACAACGGCAAGGCGTCCGACGGCGACCGGCCGGCCGCCGTCGTCCCTCACCAGGGCGTACAGGGCCGGGCACCCTGTAAGGATGGCACTAGCGGTTTCCAGCTCCGCGGGGCCGCCGCGGCCATCCACGGACCACCACAGTTCCAGCCATTCCGCCGAGGGAACCTCTGTGATTTCGACGCCGGCACGCGCCGCCGGGGAATCCCCGCCGGCCTCTGGGACCATATCAGCTCCACGCACCATGATCAGCGTCTCGGATTGCCGGGTGAACCCTTCCTCGTCCAGGACGGCGTTCAGGGCGGAGCTGCCGGGAGTGTCGAAGACCTGGAAGATCACCGGCAGCCGGCGGCCGCGGTACCAGGCCCGGGCGTCGCGGAGCGCAGCGAGCCGCTCCTCCGGCGTTCCCGCAGGCTCCGACCGCGGCCAGATGGAATTCGCACGCTGGGTCACACCGGCGGCGGCGCGAAGCACCCAGCCGCCGGACAGCCCGCGGTCCGGTGCCGGCCATGCCGCATCCATGGCGGCTTCCACATCGGGCAGCCCGGTATCCCCCATGGCACTCCTTCATCTACGGCAGGAGGCCCCCCGGTATCTGCAGTCCAGATCCGGGGAGCCTCCTGCTCCCGGTTAAGCTTTGCGTCAGCCTATGCGGCCAACTCCGGCCTAGCTCTCTTCGGCCTTCTTGGCTTCGGGCTTCTTGGCCTCGGGCTTGAAGTCGACGCCGGCCTCCTTGCGCTGCTGCGAGGTGATGGGCGCCGGAGCGTCGGTCAGCGGGTCGTGCCCGCCGCCGGACTTCGGGAAGGCGATGACGTCGCGGATGGAGTCGACTCCGGCGAGCAGTGCCACCACACGGTCCCAGCCGAACGCGATGCCGCCGTGCGGCGGGGCACCGAACTTGAAGCCCTCCAGCAGGAAGCCGAACTTCGTCTGGGCATCGGCCTTGTCCAGGCCCATGAGCTCGAAGACGCGCTCCTGGACGTCCCGCTCGTGGATACGGATCGATCCGCCGCCGATCTCGTTGCCGTTGCAGACGATATCGTAGGCGTAGGAGAGCGCGGACTCCGGGTCCTGGTCAAAGGTGTCCAGGAACTCGGGCTTCGGCGAGGTGAAAGCGTGGTGCACGGCGGTCCACTGCCCGGCGCCGACGGCCACATCGCCCGACGCGACCGCGGCGGCTGCAGGTTCGAACATGGGTGCGTCAACCACCCAGCAGAAGGCCCAGGCGTTCGGGTCGATCAGGCCGGTGCGGTGCCCGATCTCAACGCGGGCAGCGCCCAGCAGGGCCCGGGACGGGGTCTTCTCGCCGGCGGCGAAGAAGATGCAGTCGCCCGGCTTGGCGCCCACGGCGTCGGCCAGACCGGCGCGCTCGGTCTCGGTGAGGTTCTTGGCCACGGGACCCGCGAGCTCGCCGTCCTCCTTGTAGAGGACGTAGGCCAGGCCCTTGGCGCCGCGCTGCTTGGCCCATTCCTGCCAGGCATCGAGTGCGCGGCGGGCCTGCGAGGCACCGCCGGGCATGACGACGGCGCCGACGTAGGGTGCCTTGAAGACACCGAAGTTGGTGTCCTTGAAGAACTCGGTCAGCTCGGTCAGTTCCTGGCCGAAGCGCAGGTCGGGCTTGTCCGAGCCGTAGCGGGCCATGGCGTCGGCGTACGTGATGCGCTGGATCGGCGTCGGGATTTCGACGTCGATCAGGTTCCAGACGGCCTTCACGATGTTTTCGCCGATCCGGATGATGTCGTCCTGCTCAACGAAGCTGGCCTCGATGTCAAGCTGGGTGAACTCGGGCTGGCGGTCGGCGCGGAAGTCCTCGTCGCGGTAGCAGCGGGCGATCTGGTAGTACTTCTCGAAGCCGCCCACCTGCAGGAGCTGCTTGAACAGCTGCGGCGACTGCGGCAGCGCGTACCAGGAACCCGGCGCCAGGCGGGCGGGGACCAGGAAGTCGCGGGCGCCTTCCGGCGTCGAACGCGTCAGCGTCGGCGTCTCGATTTCGACGAAGCCCTCTTCGTGCAGCAGGTCGCGGGCCACGCGGTTGGCCTCGGACCGGAGGCGGATGTTGCGGCTGGGGCCGGGACGGCGCAGGTCCAGGTAGCGGTGCTTGAGCCGGGCCTCCTCGCCGACCTCGACGTGCTCGTCGATCTGGAAGGGCAGCGCGTCGGCGGTGTTGAGGATGACCACCTTGTCCGCCATGACCTCCACCTCGCCCGTGGCCAGGGCAGGGTTCTCGTTGCCTTCCGGGCGCTTGGAGACCGTTCCGGTCACCTGCAGCACGTATTCGTTGCGCAGCCCGTGGAAGACCTCTTCCTCGCGGACCACCACCTGCGCCACGCCCGAGGCGTCGCGCAGATCGACGAATGCGACACCACCGTGATCACGACGGCGGCCAACCCAGCCTGCCAGGGTTACGGTTTGTCCAATGTGCTCGGAACGGAGGGATCCGAGGTCATGTGTGCGCAGCACAGCATTCCTTTCAGAAGGAAGACAGAATGAAGTTTAAATACGATCGTTGCGGAAACGATCCCGTCCGAGTTTACCCGTTTGAAAGGTTCCTGCCCTGCCATGACCAAGCACCAGCAGCTGCAACGAAGGCTGGGTGTGGCCGATGCAACAGCCATCGGCCTCGGATCGATGCTCGGCGCCGGCGTTTTTGTCGTCTTCGCCCCGGCGGCCCGGCTGGCCGGAAACCTGCTTCTCGTGGCCATTACCCTGGCCGGGGCCGTGGCGTACTGCAATGCCGTCGCCTCAGCCCAGCTCGCGGCAAAGTACCCGCAAAGCGGCGGCACCTACGTCTACGGCCGGAGGCAACTCGGCGAGTGGCCCGGCTTCCTTGCGGGCTGGGGCTTTGTCACCGGCAAGTCGGCCTCCTGCGCGGCCATGGCCCTGACCTTCGGCCAGTACGTTGCACCGGGTTTCGCCACTCCCGTGGCCGTCGCCGCAGTCGCGGCACTGACCGGTGTGAACCTGCTGGGCATCACCCGAACCGCCTTCCTGACGCGCATCCTGCTGGCCGTGGTGCTGGCGACCCTTGCCTTCGTGGCGACCGCGAGCATCCTGGGACCGCACGTGTCCGACGGCGGGGCCGTGCCGGGGCAGGCCGGTAACGCCGTGTCTGGGCCGGGAAGCGCATGGGGCGTCCTGCCCGCCGCGGGCCTGGTGTTCTTCGCCTTTGCCGGTTACGCCCGCATTGCCACCCTCGGCGAGGAGGTCAAGGACCCTGCGCGGGTCATTCCGCGCGCGGTCCTCGGCGCCCTGGCCGGCGCCCTGGTGATCTACCTGGGGCTGGGGGCGCTGCTGCTGGCACATCTTCCCGTGGACGTCCTTGCCTCCTCCCCGGCGCCGCTGCTCGACGCCGTGAAGCAGTCCGGCCTGGCCGCCGGAGCACCGGTTGTCCAGGCGGGTGCCGCCGCCGCCGCGCTCGGTGCACTGCTGGCCCTCATCACCGGCGTAGGGCGCACGGCCATGGCGATGGCCCGGGAGCGCGATTTGCCCAGCCCGCTGGCCCGGGCGGGCGGGCGCCATCCGGTGCCGGTAACCGCCGAACTGGCGGTGGCCGCCGTCGTCGTTTTGTTGCTGCTGACCACCGACGTGCTGACAGTGGTCGGCTTTTCCAGCTTCGGCGTCCTGCTTTACTACGCGGTGACGAACGCCGCCGCGTTCACGCTGCAGGACCGGCCCCGGCACGCGCCCAGGTGGCTCAACGCAGCCGGGCTGGCGGGGTGCCTGGTCCTGGCGTTCACGCTGCCGGCGGCGTCGGCACTCGGCATGGCGGCTGTCATGGCCGCCGGACTGGCCGGGCGCGCTGTTGTGCTTCGCGCGCGGAAGCGCCGGTTGGGTTAACTCAGGAAGCCGGCAGCTCAGGAAGCGGGTGCGGCGATGACCTGGACATTGATGTCCTCGACCGACGGCGTCCACGTCGCCGGATCAGCGTCTACCTGCTCGCCGGAGCGGATGTCCTTCACCTGGTGCTTGCCGTCCTCATCCGTGAACCAGACGAAGGGGATGCCGCGCCGGTCCGCGAACTTGATCTGCTTGCCGAACTTCTCCGCCTTGGCGGCAACTTCCGCGGCGATGCCGCGGCTGCGCAGCTCCGTGGCCACATCCTGGGCCTCTCCCCAGCTCTCGTCCGAGGTGAGCGCCACGAACACCGCCGTGGGCACGGAACGCGAAGCTTTGGCCAGATCCTGGCTGAGGATGCGCGAGACGAGGCGGGTCACGCCGATGGACAGCCCGACGCCGGGGAACTTCCGGTTGCCCTTGCTGGCGAGGGCGTCGTAGCGGCCACCGGAGCAGATCGAGCCGAGCTGCTCGTGGCCCACCAGGACGGTTTCCACGACGGTGCCGGTGTAGTAGTCCAGTCCGCGGGCGATGCTCAGGTCGGCCACGACCTTGCCCGGAACCCGCTTTACGGCAGCTTCGATCACCTGTTCGAGTTCGTTCAGGCCCTCCTCGAGGAGGTCGTCGCTCACACCGAGCGAGCGGACCTGCGCCACGAAGGATGTGTCCTCGGTCCGGATGCTGGCCAGTTTCAGGGCGGCCTGCGCCTGCTCGTCGGTGGCGCCGAGCTCGGATTTGAGCAGCTCGGCCACCTTGTCCGGGCCGATCTTTTCCAGCTTGTCGATGCTGCGCAGCACTCCGGCGGTGTCGGTCAGGCCGATGCCGCGGTAGAAGCCCTCGGCGAGCTTCCTGTTGTTGATCCGCAGCCGGAACTCCGGAATCGGGAGGGCACCCAGGGCCTCGGCGATGACCAGCGCAATCTCGACGTCGTAGCGGAAGGGCAGCTCGCCGTCGCCCACCACGTCAATGTCCGCCTGCGTGAACTCCCGGGCCCGGCCTTCCTGGGGGCGCTCGCCGCGCCAGACCTTCTGGATCTGGTAGCGGCGGAAGGGGAATGCCAGGTAGCCGGCGTTTTCCACGACGTACCGGGCGAAGGGCACGGTCAGGTCGAAGTGCAGGGCGAGGGCGTGCGGGTCGTGCTTGCCCTTGGCTTCCTCGCCCTCCTCATCCTGCAGCCGGCTCAGGCCGTACACCTCTTTGTCGATCTCGCCCTTGCGGAGCAGCTGCCCCACGGTTTCCACGGCGCGGGTCTCAATCGAGGTGAAGCCGTGCAGCTCAAAGGTGCGCCGCAGCGAGTCCAGGACATGCTGCTCCACCAGCCGCTCCTCGGGAAGCCACTCGGGGAAACCGGACAGGGAGGCGGTGCGTGCCATGGTGGAGTTTCTCCTCAGGTAAACGAAGGCCGGGGTCGCTGCGCTCTGTTCCGCGTCGCCATTTAAATCAAACGGCGGCGGCAACGGCGGGAGTCCAGCCTCTTCTGCATAAACTTATGTGCGGCAGTCAGTTTATGCTTTCGGCGCCTGCATCTCTAATGCGGCGGGCCGGGCTCTGGCGGGCTGCCGCAGTTCCAATCTGCTGCCGGGGGTGCCTTCAGGGGCTTGCCCGGCCCGGCAGTCCGATCGATGAGGAGGACCCGTGGCGGCCAGTCCACGCGAAACACGCGAAGCCAAGCGGCGCATCCAGCAGATGGAAGCCAAACGCGAGCTTCGACGTGACCAGGAGAATCGCCGCAAGCGGGACAATCTGGTAGCGGGAGGTGCGGGGGCCGCGGCGGTGCTGCTCGCCGTCGTGCTTCAACTGACAGTATTCGCCGGGAACCCGACCGAAGAGGAATTCGCCGCCGCCGAGGCGGGCCTGGCCACGCCGTCCGCCGCCCCTTCTGCGTCCGCCACTCCGACGGCCGCGCAGACCAACGCCGCGAACATCCCCAAGCCTGCGACGGCGGCCGGCAAGACGTTCACGGGCTCACTGAAGCTGAACAGCGGCACGCTGGGCGTGCAGCTGGACGGCACCAAGGCCCCGCAGGCAGCCGCGGTGTTCAAGTCCCTGGCCGGCGAGGGCTACTACAAGGGCGTCAGCTGCCACCGGCTCACCACCGCCGAGAACTTCGGCGTCCTGCAGTGCGGCTCCAAGACCGGCGACGGCCAGAGCGACCCCAATTACACGTGGGGGCCGCTGGAGAACACGCCGGCGGACAACAAGTACCCGGCCGGCACAATCGCGGTGGCCCGCACCGGCAACAACGCCTACGGCAACGGCACGCAGTTCTTCATCGTGTACAAGGACACCGTCATCCCGGCCGACTCCGCCGGCGGCTACACCGTCGTGGGCAAGGTGACCTCAGGCCTGGACGTCGTAACGAAGATTGCGGCTGCCGGTCTTAAGACCGGCCAAAGTGCCACAGACGGCGCGCCTGCGCAAGCAGTCACGATAGACTCGTTTTCTCTGAAGTAGGAACCCCTGCGGCGCCAGCGGCCACGGGCGACTTATGAACGAGTATTTTCCTCCAAGCGAAAGACTTTTAGCGGTGACAGACAGTCAGAAATCCGACGAAACAGCAGCCGAAGTGACCGAGGTCCAGGCTTCCCCCGAATCTGTGGATGGAGCACAGTCCGTGGACGCAGCCGAGCCTGCGCAGGCGGGCGAGCCAGCGGCCGCCGCCCAGCCTGAAGAGGCGGCACAGCCCGAAGAAGCGGCACAGGAAGCCCCCAGCCCGGAGCCGGAGGCTGCGGAGGAAAAATCCGCACCGTCACCGCGTCCCACGCCGGCACCCCGGCCCGCGCCCACGCCCGCAGCGTTTGCTGCCCGGCCCAAGGCCGGTCCGGCTGCCACCGTGACACCGGTGCAGGCACCGCCCGCCACCTCGCTGGCCGAAGCCGCCCGCTGGGGCCGCGTTGAGGGCGACGGCCACGTGTTCCTGACCATCGACGGCGAAGAACACCCGGTCGGGCAGTACCCGGACGTCAGCAATGACGAGGCCCTGGCCTACTTCGCTCGGAAGTATGACGACGTCGTCGCCCAGGTTGTGCTGCTGGAACAGCGTGTGGCCTCGAAGGCACCCACCACTGACATGCAGAAGACCGTGACGCACCTGCGAGAGCAGCTCGCCGAGCGGAACATGGTGGGTGACATCCGTTCCGCTGAGGGCCGCCTGGACACCCTCTCCACGCAGATCACCGAGCTTGAGAAGGCGGAAAAGGCCCAGCACGACGCCGTCCGCGCCGCCGAACTGGCCGCCCGCGAGGCCATCGTGGCCGAGGCCGAAGCGATCTCCGGCACGGACCCGGCCCAGGTTCAGTGGAAAACGTCCAGCGCGCGGATGAACGAGCTGTTTGAGAGCTGGAAGGCCGCGCAGAAGAGCGGCGTACGGCTGGGACGCAGCAACGAGGACGCACTGTGGAAGCGTTTCCGCGCCGCCCGGACCGTCTTCGACCGGCATCGCCGCGCCTACTTCTCCCAGCTGGACAGCAACAACTCGGCGGCCAAGGCCGCCAAGGAGAAGCTGATTGCCGAGGCCGAGGGCCTGTCGTCCTCGACGGACTGGGGCTTCGCCGCCGGGGAATACCGCCGGCTGATGGACGAGTGGAAGGCATCCCCGCGTGCCAGCCGCAAGGATGACGATGCCCTGTGGGCCCGGTTCCGCGCCGCGCAGGACGTCTTCTTCAGCTCCCGCCAGGCCGCCAATGACGAGATCGACCAGGAATACGCGGCCAACCTCAAGGTCAAGGAAGCCCTCCTCGAGGAGGCCTCCGGCATCCTTCCGGTCAAGGACATCGCCGCTGCCAAGAAGGCCCTGCAGGCCATCCACGACCGTTGGGAAGAGGCAGGCAAGGTCCCGCGTGCGGACATGGGCCGGATCGAGGCCGGCCTGCGGCGCATCGAGGATGCAGTCCGCCAGGCCGAGGACGAGAAGTGGCAGCGCTCCAACCCGGAGACCAAGGCCCGCACCAACAGCGCCCTGAGCCAGCTTGAATCCGCCATCGCCGGGCTGAAGGATGACCTGGCCGAGGCAGAGAAGGCCGGCGACCAGCGCAAGATCAAGGCGGCCAGGGAAGCCCTGGAAGCCCGCCAGGCGTGGCTGGACCAGATCCAGCGTTCGGCGAGCGAACTCTCCTAGGCACCGCCAGTACAGGCCCCGTTCCGGTTATCCACATAGCCGGGGCGGGGCCTTACCCGTTGATGCCAAGTCCGGCAGGATGACGGAATGGCACCGTTCTCCCAGGCTCCCGTTTCCCAGGGAGCAGATTCCCCGCCGGACTCCCCCGTACACCTGCTGGAGCTCTATTCGCCGGGGTTGCCGTTCACGTGGCCCGAACTTCAGTCGATGGCGGCCGACGGTGTGCTGACGCAGCTCTACCAGCACGGCTACACCGTTCCCGGGGCTGCGGCCTCCCCGCAGCTGCGGGCACGGGCCGCCGCCTACGGGGTGCCGGCACCGGTCCGCCGGCGGGTGGTGGCGGGACGGATGACGGCGGCCTGGATTTATGGCTGTGCCCGTGAACCGGACCGGCTGGCCCTGCTGGTGGACGCCAAACGCCGGATCTCCAGCCTTCGCAACACCCGGGGCTGCACACTCCACGAGGTCCGGCTGGGACCGTTCGACGTCGTGAGCCTGGGCGGCCTGATGGTATCGAGTCCGCTCCGGACAGCACTGGACATCGCCCTGCATGTGGACGCCGAGCGGGCAGTTCCCGCGTTGCGGCTGCTGCTGGAGAAGCCCGAACTCGACGTCAGGCTCCGGCTCCTGGTCCTGGCGGTCGAGGCGATGCCCCGCCTGCCGCACAAGAATGCGGCCCTGGAGAAGCTCGCGCTGCTAGCCTCTCCGGCGGTTGCCCGTGGTCCGGTAGACGTCGAACACCCCGTCGATCCTCCGCACAGCGCTGAGCACGTGGCTGAGATACTTCGGGTCCCCCATCTCGAAGGCAAACTTTGAGATGGCCACGCGGTCGGTGGACGTGTGGACGCTGGCCGCGAGGATGTTCACGTGGTTGTCGGACAGCACCCGCGTCACGTCGGACAGCAGGGACTTCCGGTCCAGCGCCTCCACCTGGATCTCCACGAGGAAAACGCTCGACTGTGTCGGCGCCCAGTCGACGTCGACAATGCGGTCGGGCTGGTCCTTGAGTCCGGCCACGTTGGTGCAGTCCGTCCGGTGCACCGACACGCCCGAGCCGCGCGTCACGAAGCCGAGGATCGGGTCCGGCGGGACGGGGGTGCAGCAGCGGGCCAGCTTCACCCAGACGTCGCCGACGCCGCGGACCACCACGCCGGAGTCCGAGAACCGGGCCTTGCTGACTTGGGTGGGGATGCTGACTTCGGTGAGGTCGTCGTCGGGCGTTTCGTTGCCGCCCAGGCTCTCGACGAGTTTCTCCATGACGGACTGCGCCGAAGTGTGTCCGTCGCCCACGCCGGCGTACAGCCCGGCAATGTCCACGTATTTGAAGTCCTCGGCCACAGCAGCCAGCGCGTCGTGGGTCATCAGGCGCTGCAGCGGCAGGTTCTGCTTGCGCATGGCGCGGGTCAGCAGCTCCTTGCCGCGGTCGATCGCCTCTTCGCGGCGTTCCTTGCTGAACCACTGCCGGATCTTGTTGCGTGCCCGGGCGCTCTTGACGAAGTGCTGCCAGTCCTGGCTGGGGCCGGCGCCTTCGGCCTTCGAGGTGAAGATCTCCACCCAGTCGCCATGGTTGAGCTCGCTGTTCAGCGGGACGAGCTTGCCGTTGACCCGGGCCCCAATGGTGCGGTGGCCCACCTCGGTGTGCACCGCATAGGCAAAGTCCACCGGAGTCGATCCGGCGGGCAGCGCCATGACCTCGCCCTTGGGCGTGAACACGAACACTTCGCGGGCGTTGATCTCGAACCGGAGGGAGTCTAGGAACTCGCCGGGGTCGGAGGTCTCCTGCTGCCAGTCCACGAGGGAACGCAGCCAGCCCATGTCGCCGTCGCGCGGGCTGCCGGGCCCGGTGGCCGTCCGGTTCGGCTGGTCCTTGTACTTCCAGTGCGCTGCCACGCCGTACTCGGCGCGGCGGTGCATCTCGTGCGTGCGGATCTGGATTTCAACCGGCTTGCCGCCGGGGCCGATAACCGTGGTGTGAAGGGACTGGTACATGTTGAACTTCGGCATCGCGATGTAGTCCTTGAACCGGCCCGGCAGCGGGTTCCAGCGCGAATGCAGGGTGCCCAGGGCCGCGTAACAGTCGCGGACCGAGTCCACCAGGACCCGGACGCCCATGAGGTCGTTGATGTCGTCGAAGTCCTTGTCCCGGACGATCATCTTTTGGTAGATCGAGTAATAGTGCTTGGGCCGGCCGGTGATCGTGGCCTTGATCCGTGCCGTGCGCAGATCGTCGGCGATCTGGTTGCGGATCACGCTGAGGCTCTTCTCGCGCTCCGGGGTGCGGTCGCCCACCATGCGCACGATTTCCTCGTACACCTTGGGGTAGAGCGCCGCGAAGGACAGGTCCTCGAGCTCCCACTTGATGGTGTTCATGCCCAGCCGGTGTGCCAGCGGCGCGAAGATTTCGAGCGTTTCCCGGGCCTTGCGGGCCGACGACTCCGCCGAGACGAACCGCCAGGTGCGTGCATTGTGCAGCCTGTCCGCAAGTTTGATCATCAGGACGCGGATGTCCTTGGCCATGGCCACGACCATCTTGCGGACGGTCTCGGACTGGGCAGCCTCGCCGAAGCTGACTTTGTCCAGTTTGGTGACGCCGTCAACCAGCATGGCCACTTCGGAACCGAAGTCGGCCCGGAGGTCCTCAAGGGTGTACGGCGTGTCCTCCACGGTGTCATGGAGCAGCGCCGCCGCGAGCGTGGTGCCGCTGAGTCCCAGCTCGGCGAGGATGGTCGCGACGGCGACGGGGTGCGTGATGTACGGGTCACCGCTCTTGCGCTTCTGGCCGCGGTGGCTTTGCTCCGCGACCACGAACGCGCGCTGGATGAGGTCGAAGTCTTCCTTGGGGTTGTTCGCCCGCACCGTCCGCAGCAGCGGCTCCAGGATGGGCGAGTAGGTCGCCGTGCTTCGTCCCGTCAGCCGCGCCAAACGGGACCTGGTGCGCTCACGCCGGCCCGGGAATGTGGGCCGGACACCGGAGCTGTCCACGGGCACGCCCGGTCCCGGGCGCCCGCCTGCCACCAGACCAGTCTGCTGTGCCTGGCCCGGACCGTTGCCTCCGGCTGCCGTTGGCGCCGTCGTCGAACCTTCTTCCAATGAAGTACCCCTCACGACCCGTTTAATTATCCCAGTGTATTCCCGCTCCGCACCCGACCGATAACCGCGTCCATCACCGGGTTCCCGTCCGGCTCCCGGCGGGCCGGCGAGACAAAAGCGCGCTTAACGCAAGACCGGACGCCGTCGCGGTGACGGCATCCGGTCTGGTGCGGTGTGTTTAGGCTTTCGCCGGCTCGTTAGCGGCAGCCTTGGCAGCAACATCCGCGCGGCGCTGCTTCACGCGCTGCGCCTGCTTGACCAGCGGCGCCTCGCCCTGGCGCAGCCAGGCATACATCGGCGCAGCAATGAAGATCGTCGCCGCCGTGCCGATCAGGATCCCGACGAACAGGGCAAGCGAAAGGTCGCGCAGGGTTCCGGCACCCAGCAGCCCGGCCCCGATGAACAGGATCGCACCGACCGGAAGGATGGCAACCATCATGGTGTTGATGGACCGGACCAGCGTCTGGTTGACTGCCAGGTTGACTTCCTCGGCGAAGGTACGGCGCGTGGAGGAGTCGATGTCGGCCGTGTTCTCACGGATCTTGTCGAACACCACCACGGTGTCATACAGCGAATAGCTGAGCACCGTAAGGAAGCCGATGATCGCCGACGGCGTGACCTCGAAATCGCTGAGGGCGTAGACACCGGCGGTGATGAACATCGTGACCAGCATGCCGATGATGGCCGAGAGCGACATCTTCCAGGTCCGGAAGTACAGGGCCATCAGGACTGTCGCCAGGGCCACGAAGACCACGAGGCCGATCAGGGCCTGCTTGGTCACGTCGGCGCCCCAGGTGGGTCCCACGAAAGTGGAGGTCACCTCGTTGTCGGTGACGCCGTAGGCCTTGGTGAGGCCTTCCTTGATCTTGAGGGTCTCGTTGTCGGAGAGCTTGTCCGTCTGGATCCGCATGGTGGTGCCGGCGACGTTCGCGACGCGCGGAACGCTGCCGGGAACGACGTCGTGGACCGCCTTCTCGCCCACTGATGATTCGGTGGTCTTGACGTTGGATACCGTGAACTCGGAACCGCCACGGAACTCGATGCCCAGGTTGAAACCGCCCTTGACAGCCGGAATCAGGATGGACAGCGCAACCGCGACGGCGGCCACGATGAACCAGATTTTCTTGGCGCCGACGAAGTCGTAGGAACGCTGGCCCGTGTAGAGCTCGTTACCGAATTTCGCGAAACTGGACATTACTTGCCCTCCTTGGCCGGGCCCTTGGAGGAACCGGCGAGCTGCTCCTGCTGCTCCGCGCGGCGGCGTTCAGCGATGGTCATCCGGCGCTCAGCCTCAGCCGCGGCACCGGTGTTCTTGGCGCGCACCACTGACGGCTTGTCCTCGGGACTGCGGAGCCTGCCGGCGCCGCGGTAGAGCGGAACCGCGCCGAGGCGCTCCGGGTCAAGGCCGGAGAACCTGTGGCCTTCGCCGAAGAACCGGGTCCTGGCCAGCTGCTGCAGGGTCGGGTGGGTGAACATGAACACCACGATGAGGTCGGCGATGGCGGTCAGGCCCAGCGTGAAGGCAAAGCCCCGCACGTTGCCCACGGCCACGAAGTACAGCACAAGTGCGGCCAGGAGGTTGACCGCCTTGGACGCCAGCACAGTCCGCTTGGCCCGCTTCCAGCCGTTCTCCACTGCCGACACCAGGCCACGGCCTTCGCGGAGCTCATCGCGGATGCGTTCGAAGTAGACGATGAACGAGTCAGCTGTCTGGCCAATGGCCACGATGAGGCCGGCGACGCCGGCGAGGGACAGCCGGTAGTTTTCGGTCCAGCCGAGAATGGCAATGGCAAGGTAGGTGAGCGCACCCGCCACCACGAGCGAGAAAATGGTGACAAAACCGAGCGCGCGGTACTGGAACAGCGAGTAGACAACCACCAGCAGCAGGCCGATCAGGCCCGCGAGCAGACCCATCCGGAGCTGCTCGCCGCCAAGGGTGGCCGAGATCTGCTGCTCGCTCTGGATGTCGAAGCTGATGGGCAGGGCACCGAACCGCAGCTGGTCGGACAGCGCCTTGGCGGACTTCTCCGTGAAGCCGCCGGTGATCTGCGGGCGGCCGTCGGTGATCACGGCCTGGGACCGCGGGGCGGAAATGACCTGGTCGTCCAGGACGATGGCGAACTGCGACTTGGGGTCGGCGCCGGTCTCACCGCCGGCGGCAACGTAGAACTGGTTGAGGCGTTCGGTGACCGTCTTGAACTTGGCCGTGCCCTCCGCGTTGAACTGGATGTTCACAGCCCATTCATTGGTGACGGCACCCTGGGCGCCCTGCTGCAGCTGGAACGTCGAGCCCTGGATCTCCACGCCCTTAACCTCGACGGGTCCGAGGATGTACTTGATGGCCGGGGTCTGGTCTGTGGCAGGCTCGCACGTGACCAGCGGCTTGGCCGGGTCGGAACGTTCCTGCTTGTCCTGGGCCGGGTTGTCACAGTCGAGCGCTTCGAACTGCTTCTGGATGTCCGCGGTGATCCAGTTCGAATCGCTGGCGTTCGTCGGCTTGGCCGTCGGCTTCGGCAGCTGGGCAGCGGGTGTCCGCTGCGCGGCGGGTACCGCTGCGCCTGCGCCCGTGACCAGGACGGGGCGGAAGTTCATGTCCGCGGAGGCCTGGATGAGGTTGCGGGTCTCCGTGGACGGGGTGCCGGGAAGGCTCACCACCACGTTGCGGCCGGACTGCGTGCTGATCTCGGCCTCGGCCACACCGGAGCCGTCCACACGCTGGCGGATGATGGCCACCGCCTGGTTCAGCTGCTCCTCGTTGATGTCCGAGGCACCCTCAACCTTGGGTGCCAGGATCATCTGGGTGCCGCCCTCCAGGTCCAGGGCAAGCTTCGGGCTCCAGCTGGCCACCCCGGACATCGTGCCGCCCGCGAGGACGGCCGTCATGGCAGCCAGGATTACGCCAAGCCAGACCAGCACCCGAAGGGATGGTTTATTGCGGCCAGTTCGTGCCATTGCCTATCTTTCTATTAATTGCGGAGGGCCGCCGGAGCGAGAATGTTGCATCCGGCGGCTCCGCAGCCGTAGACAGCTGTACTGTGCGGAAGCGGCTGTACTGTGCGGAAGCGGCGGACTAGATGTCCTTCTTGCCCTCATCGTTGAGGCGCTTGAGCGTTTCATCCGGAGTCTCGTTGGCCGTGCCCGCCTTGTTTTCCGTGGGCAGCTCGTCTTCACGGGCCAGCGAATCCTCGACGGTCAGGGCTGAGGCGTCGTCGGGAACAGCGTGGGCTTCGGCGGCAGGCTCCACGATCTTGGTTACGGCCTGGCGGTGGACGGTTGCCAGGTTGCCCGGCGACAGTTCCAGGACCACCTTGTTCTCCGCGTCATCGATCGACACGATGCGGCCGAACAGCCCGAAGCTGGTCATGACCTCAACGCCGGGAGCGAACTCCGACTGCAGCTTTGCCTGCTGCTGCTGGGTCTTCTTGTTGCGGCGGAACATCATGAAGATGAACACGCCAAGCATGACGAACAGCAGAATTGTCATTGGATCCAAGAGGATTTTTCCGTTCTGTACTTACGTAGCTGGTTGACAGCAACGTCCGCTTTGTCCCGGGCTGCCCGCCCGGACACGGGAGACCGGCCGCGGGCGGCCCGCCGGAGCGGGACACGGAAACAAAGCCCGGACATGCCGAGCGTCTTTCCAGTCTAGAGGGAAAAGCTGGGAGGGCGCTGCTATTGGGTGCTGGAAACCCATTCAGATGACGATTCTTCATCTCCCCGGCCGGCGTCGAAAAGGTCCAGGGCTTCCTGGCCAAAGACGCCTGCCGGTGCCACCAGTCCGAGGTGGGTCCATGCCGGGGCCATGGCGATCCGCCCCCTCGGCGTCCTGCCCAGCAGCCCTTCCCGGACCAGATACGGCTCAGCCACCGTTTCCACAGTCTCGGGCTCCTCCCCCACGGCGATGGCCAGGGTTGACAGGCCTACCGGGCCGCCGCCGAACTTGGTGATCAGGGCCTCCAGCACGGAACGGTCCAGCCGGTCCAGACCGCGCTTGTCCACTTCGTACATGTCCAGCGCGGCCGAAGCGGAGCGGGCGTCGATCTGTTCTATGCCGTGCACCAGCGCCCAGTCCCGGACCCGCCGCAGCAACCGGTTGGCAATGCGGGGCGTGCCGCGGGACCGGCCGGCGATTTCAGTGAATCCGGCCGAGTTCACCTTCAGGTCGAGGAGGCCGGCAGACCGGCGCAGCACGAGCTCCAGCTCCTCCACCGAGTAAAACTCCAGGTGGCCGGTGAACCCGAACCGGTCCCGGAGCGGCCCGGGCAGGAGCCCGGCACGCGTGGTGGCTCCCACGAGTGTGAAGGGCGGCAGTTCCAGCGGAATGGCCGTGGCACCGGCTCCCTTGCCCACCACGATGTCCACGCGGAAGTCCTCCATGGCCATGTAGAGCATTTCCTCGGCCGGGCGGGACATCCGGTGGATTTCATCGAGGAAAAGGACTTCACCCTCGGAGAGCGAGGAGAGAATCGCTGCGAGGTCACCGGCGTGCTGGATGGCCGGGCCGCTGCTGATCCGCAGCGGAGCGTTCATCTCCGAGGCGACAATCATGGCGAGGGTGGTCTTGCCCAGTCCCGGAGGACCGGAAAAGAGCACGTGGTCCGCGCTGCGCCCGCGCATCCGGGAAGCCTTCAGCACCAGGGAAAGCTGCTTGCGGACCCTGTGCTGGCCCACGAAGTCGTCAAGGTTCTTGGGCCGGAGCGCCGCCTCAATGGCCCGCTCCTCCGGCTCCTCTCCTCCGGCGACCAGGGACGGCTCAGCCACGGCTGCCTACCCTGTTGCCCGCCCGGGCGCCGTCCTGGCCGAGCCAGCGCAGCGTGGTGCGAAGGATCTCGGCAACGTTGCCCTCGCCGGCGAGGTCCGGCGCGTCCGCCAGGGCCTTGTCGATGCTGCCCGACGCGTCCTTTTCAGACCAGCCCAGGCTGGTCATGGCGGCCACCACCTGCGGCTTCCAGAGCTCTTCGGCAGAAGCCGCCGGAGCCCCCAACGGCGCGGACGTGCCGTGCGGGACGAGTTTGCCGGCGAGTTCCAGGACGATGCGGCCGGCCACCTTGGGGCCGATGCCAGGGACCTTGGTGAAGGTCTTGCTGTCCTCGGTGTGCGCGGCCACGCGGATCGCTTCCGGATCGTGCACGGCAAGGACGGCCAGGGCGAGCCGCGGGCCCACACCGCTGACACTGAGCAGAACGTCGAAAACTTCCCGCTCGTCGTCGTTCGCGAAACCAAACAGGGTCAGGGAGTCCTCCCGGACGATGAGGGACGTGAAAAGCTTCCCCTCCTCGCCGGTCCGCAGCTTGCTGAGCGTCTGGGGAGTTGCCTGCACGCTCATGCCGGCGCCGTTGAGGTCGATGACGGCGGTGGACAGTCCGACGTGCGCCACGGTTCCGCGGAGAAAACTAATCAAGGCCGGGGCTCCTGAATTTGCGCCGGCAAAAACCGACTATCCGAACATATCTACGAATACCCTAGCAAGGCCCTGCGACATTCAGCGTGCACGGCGCGCCTTGGCCTCCGCCTCGGCCCAGGCGCGCTGCGCGGGCGTCAGTGACTGGCCGCCTGAACCGCGGGTGGGGCCAGCACCGCTGGTGGCCGTCGACGCACCGCTGCCGGCCCGCCAGGCGTGCGTAATGGCAAGGGCCAGGGCGTCCGCCGCGTCCGCGGGGCGCGGCGGAGCGTCCAGCCGCAGGATCTTGGTGACGAGCTTGGTGACCGCTTCCTTGTTCGAGGAACCACTGCCCGTCACCGCCGCCTTCACCTCCGATGGCGTGTGCAGCGCCACGGGGATGCCGCGCCGGGCAGCGGCGGCGATGACGACTCCGGAGGCCTGCGCCACGCCCATGACGGTGCTGACGTTCATTTGCGAGAACACACGTTCCACCGCGAGTACGTCCGGCTCATAGCGGTCGAGCCACTCGTCGACGGCGAGGGCGATCACCAGCAGCCGCTGGTCGAGCGTCTCCTCCGCGGACGTTCCCACGACGCCAACGGCAACCATGGTGGCCCGGCGGTTCTTTTCGACGTCGACGACGCCTATGCCGCAGCGGGTCAGCCCGGGGTCAATGCCCAGTACGCGCAGCGTCACGTGTAACTGCCCCGGCACGCTACGCGGGAAATCACTCGGCTTCCAGGGCTGCCTGAACTTCGTCGCTGAGGTCAGCGTTGCTGTACACGTTCTGGACGTCGTCGAGGTCCTCGAGGGCGTCCACGAGCTTCATGAACTTCTTCGCGGCGTCAAGGTCCAGCGGCACCTCCATTGAGGGCACGAACTCGGCCTCGTCGGTGTCGTACTCGATGCCGGCTTCCTTGAGCGCGTCGCGGACGGCCTGCAGGTCCTTCGGGTCCGAGTGGATCTCGAAGGTGTCCCCGTTGTCCTTGACCTCTTCGGCGCCGGCGTCGAGCACCGCCATGAGGACGTCGTCCTCGGTGAGGTCGTTCTTGGGCAGCGTCACAACGCCCTTGCGGGTGAACAGGTAGCTCACGGAGCCGGGGTCGGCGATGGTGCCGCCGTTGCGGGAGATGGCAAGCCTGACCTCGGATGCCGCGCGGTTCTTGTTGTCGGTAAGGCACTCGATCAGCAGCGCAGAGCCCTGCGGCCCGCGGCATTCGTACATGATCTCCGTGTAGTCAACCACTTCACCGGTGAGCCCGGCGCCGCGCTTGATGGCGCGGTCGATGTTGTCGTTGGGAACGGAGGTCTTCTTGGCCTTGGTGACGGCCAGTTCGAGTCCGGGGTTGCCGGCGAGGTCGGGGCCACCCATGCGGGCCGCGACTTCGATGTTCTTGATCAGCTTGGCGAACGACTTTGCGCGGCGGCTATCGATGATGGCCTTCTTGTGCTTGGTCGTTGCCCATTTGGAGTGGCCTGACATGCTTTACGCTTCTCCTCTGATCATGCGGATAAAAAGTTCATGCACGCGCTTCTCCCCCGTCACTTCCGGGTGGAAGGAGGTGGCCAGCAGCTGGCCTGAACGCACTGCAACAATTCTAGCCGTCCCCTGCAGATCGGCCGCGTGGGAGGCGTGCTCCGGGTCGGCAGGCTCCACCTGGGCCAGGATCTCAACGCCCGGTCCCACGCGTTCAACCCAGGGCCCGCGGATGAACACTGCGTGAACCGGCGCCACGCCGTGCTCGGTGGCGCTGAACTCCAGGCCCTTGAAGTCGAGGTCGGTTTCGAAGGACTCGCGCTGCCGTCCGAACGCGTTGCGGCGCACTGTGATGTCCAGGCCGCCGAACGTCTGCTGGGGATTGCCGGCGAGGTCGGCAGCGGGGTCGGCGATGTCATGCGCCAGCAGGATCATGCCCGCGCAGGAGCCGTACACCGGGAGGCCGTCGGCGATGCGCTGGCGCAGCGGCCCGGCGAGGTCGAAGGCACGGGCAAGCTTGTCGATGGCCGTCGACTCGCCGCCGGGAATGATGAGCCCGTCAAGTCCGTCAAGCTCCGCGGGGCGTCGGACACCGACGCCGGCGGCACCGGCAGCCTCAACCGCGCGGAGGTGCTCACGGAAGTCGCCCTGGAGCGCCAGAACGCCGATGCGCAGGCCGGCACCGGGTTTTTCGGACACGCCGGCCGGGCGCGGAAGGGCGCTGGAAAGGGAGTTGGTCATCTAAACAGCATAGTGTCCCGGGCGCGTGCCTCCGTCCCCGCCGGCTGCCGCCCGCCGCATTGCATGCCGCTGCTGGGATATATTACAGAGCATGTTTTCCCTCAGCGTTCCGCTCGGCAAGTTCGTCCGCCGGGTTTCCCGGCTCAGGGGCGGAGGCTCTGCATTCCCCGGCCTGGTGGTCGAAAAAATCGATCCCGGCTTCATGCAGCGGACCCTGTCCACCCTTCCCCACGGCGTGGCCGTGGTCAGCGGCACCAACGGCAAGACGACCACCACCAAGATGGTGGTGGAGCTGCTGGAGAGCCAGGGCCTGAAGGTGTTCACCAACCGCACGGGAAGCAACTTCACCCGGGGTGTGGCCGCCGCCCTGCTCGGCGACGTTGACTGGCGCGGACGGCTCGACGCCGACGTCGCCGTACTGGAACTGGACGAGGCCCACGCCGTGCACTTCGTCAACCGTGTCCCTCCGCGCTACAGCCTCCTGCTGAACGTGCTCCGCGATCAGCTGGACCGCTTCGGGGAGATCGACAAGACCGCCCAGCTCCTTCAGCACATCGCCTCCAAGACCACGGGGACCGTCGTCCTGAACCGCGAGGACCCGCGGGTGGCCCGGATCGCCGATACGCTGCACGGCCCCGAGGTCCTCTACTTTGGCCTCGATGATTCCCTGCTGGGCACCTTCCCCAGCGACGATGAACTCCGCGCCGGGCCCGGCAGCCCCGCACCTGCGGTGCCGGAACGTCCGGAAGCCGACGTCGTCCTCCGCCGGGTGGGTGCCGATGACGCCGATTTTGAGTACGACGGCGTCACGGTCACCACTGGGATGAAGCTGCGCGGCGTCTACAACATTTTCAACGCAGCGGCCGCGCTGGCCCTGGCCCGCAGCATCTGCGGCGGCGGCGCTGCCACGGCGGACCACGGAACCCTGCTGAAGGCACTGTCCGAGGTGGCCCCCGCGTTCGGACGCGGCGAAAGCCTCACCGTGGACGGGCTCCCGCTGGACCTGGTGCTGGTCAAGAACCCGAGCGGCTTCCGGCTGGGCCTGAAGTCCTTCCCCTCGGGCGGCTACGCCACCATGATCGCCATCAACGACAACTACGCGGACGGCCGCGACATGTCCTGGCTGTGGGACGTGGACTTCGACTCGCTGCGGGCCGAAGGCGTGGACCAGCTGACCGGCTCCCGGGCGTACGACATGGCCCTGCGGCTGCAGTACGACGAGGTGCGGATCGGGGCGGCGGACACCGACATCCCGGCGGCGCTGGCCGACTTCATCCGCAAGGGGAAGGGCAAGCCGAAGCGCGTCTTCTGCACCTACACCGCGATGCTCGCAATCCGCCGTGAGCTGTCCAAAATCACCACAGTGGAGGTGGTCTCTTGACCCCCGATTCGGCCGCCGGAACTGCCGCACCAAAGGGCACCATCCGGGTCCTGCAGCTGTACCCCCGGGACATGAACATCTACGGCGACTGGGGCAACGCCCTGGTGATCCAGCAGCGCCTGAAATGGCACGGCTACACGCCCGAACTGCTCGAATACAACGTGGGTGACGAGTTCCCGGACAGCGTGGACATCATCCTGGGCGGCGGCGGGCAGGACAGCGGCCAGCTCGTCATCCAGGACGACCTGCAGTCCCGGGCGGGCCTTCTCAAGGGGATGGCCGAGGACGGCACGCCGATGCTCCTCATCTGCGGTCTCTACCAGCTCTTTGGCCGCTTCTTCAAGACCCGCTCCGGTCCGGTCATTCCGGGCATCGGAGTTCTGGACGTGGAGACCCACGGCACGGATGAGCGGCTGATCGGCAACGTCAGGGTCACCACCGCGGAGTTCGGCGAGGTGCTGGGCTACGAAAACCACAGCGGCCAGACCACCCTGGGCCCCGGCGTCGAACCGCTGGGGATGGTGGCGAAGGGCACGGGCAACAACAGCAGCGACGGCCACGAGGGCGCACGATACCGCAACATCGTGGCCAGCTACCTGCACGGTTCCCTGCTGCCCAAGAACCCGGCCCTTGCCGACTTTCTGATCCGGACCGCCGTCGAACGCAAGTACGGCACCTTCACACCCGGTGAGCCGGATGACCGCTACGCCGTCCTGGCCCGGGAGCACGCGGCCCGCCGCCCGCGCTAGGCAGCGGCTTCCGGGCATTGTGCAGTATTGGGCTGCATGAAAGGGTTGCTTCATGACCAATCCTCTCCTGTCCCCCAGCACCCTGCCCTTTGGGCTGCCGCCGTTTGCCGACATCGACGACGCCCATTACGCCGAGGCGGTTGACGCCGGGCTCACCGAACATCTGGCGGAGATCCAGGCCATCGTGGACAACCCCGAACCGGCCACCTTCGGGAACACCGTACTGGCCATGGAGAAGTCCGGACGGCTGCTGGACCGCGCGGCGGCGTCCTTCTTCACCCTGGTTTCGGCCGACGCGTCCGAGGCCATCAGGAAGCTGGAGACCGAGCTCTCGCCCCGTTTCGCCGCCCATCAGGATGCCGTCTACCTCAACCGGGCGCTGTACGAGCGGTTCGCCGCCGTGGACACCGCCGGCCTGGAGGCAGAGTCGGCCAGGCTTGTGGAGGAATACCTCAAGGAGTTCCGCCAGTCGGGCATCCAGCTGGACGACGCCGGCCAGGACCGGCTGCGGTCCCTGAACGCCGAGCTGTCCCGGCTGGGCACGGACTTCGGGCAGCGCGTCAAGGAGGCCATGAAGTCCGCAGCGCTGCTGCTGGACAACGCAAACGACCTCGCCGGCCTCCCCGAGGACGAGATTGCCAGCGCCGCGGAAGCAGCCCGCGTGGCCGGGCACGAGGGCAAGTTCCTCCTGACGCTCATCCAGCCCAGCAACCAGCCAGCCCTGGCCGCACTGGACAATCGGGACGTGCGCCGGAGGCTCTTCGAAGCGTCCGTGGCCCGCGGCAGCTCCGGCGGTGACCTGGACGTCCTGGACCTCGTGAAATCCATGGTCAGGCTCCGGGGCGAAAAGGCCGCGCTGCTGGGATTCGCGAACTACGCCGAGCTGGTGGTGGACCGGCAGACCGCTCCGGATTTCGGCGCTGTCCGGTCCATGCTGAACCGGCTGGCACCGGCCGCTGTCCGGAACGCGGACGCCGAGGCGGCCGCCTTGGCCGAGAGCGCCGGACACCCGCTGGAGGCCTGGGACTGGGCGTACTACTCCACCAAGGTGCGGCGGGACCGGTACACCGTGGACGAACAGGCCCTCCGGCCGTACTTTGAACTGGACCGCGTGCTGACAGACGGCGTGTTCTTCGCGGCCACCTCGCTCTTCGGCATCACGTTCCATGAGCGCACGGACCTCTCCGGCTACCACGGGGACGTCCGGATCTGGGAAGTCCGGGAAGCGGACGGAACAGAGCTGGGGCTGTTCCTGGGCGACTACTACACCCGCGAAACCAAGCGGGGCGGCGCGTGGATGAATTCGCTGGTGGACCAGTCGGCGTTGCTGGGCACCAAGCCCGTGGTCATCAACAACCTGAACATCTCCAAGCCGCCCGCGGGTGAGCCCACGCTGCTCACCCTGGACGAGGTGCGCACCGCTTTCCACGAGTTCGGTCACGCCCTGCACGGACTGTTCTCCTCCGTCACCTACCCACGCTTCTCCGGCACGTCGGTGCCGCGGGATTTCGTGGAGTACCCGTCCCAGGTCAACGAAATGTGGATCATGTGGCCGGAGGTGCTGGCCAACTACGCCCGCCACCACGCCACCGGGGAGCCCCTGGCCCAGGACGTCGTCGACCGGCTCAACGAGTCCCGCCTGTGGGGCGAGGGGTTCGCCACCACGGAGTACCTCGGCGCGGCGCTGCTGGATCTGGCCTGGCATGTCCTGGAGGCGGACGGCGTACCGGAGGACGCCCTCGAGTTCGAAGCGAAGGCGCTGGCCGCGGCAGGCGTGGCGCATCCGCTGATTCCGCCGCGGTACCGGACGGGTTATTTCCAGCACATCTTCGCGGGCGACGGCTATGCAGCGGGCTATTACTCCTACATCTGGAGCGAGGTGCTGGACGCCGAAACCGTGGACTGGTTTACCGAAAAGGGCGGGCTGACCCGGGCCAACGGCGACCGCTTCCGGACCGAGCTCCTCTCCCGCGGCAACAGCCGTGACCCGCTCGAGTCGTTCCGCACCCTCCGGGGCCGCGATGCCACCCTGGAACCCTTGCTCAAGCGCCGCGGCCTGGAATAACACCCCGCGCCAACCGCCCGCCTCACAGGAGTTTTTGTCCACTTGTCACGACTTCAGGGGCGTTTAAGTCCCATTATCTGTACAAAAACTCCAAGTTAAAGAACGACGGCGGCGAGTCACCCAACAAAGGTGACTCGCCGCCGTCGTACTAACTAGAAGCGCAAGGCGCCGGGTTACCAGCCGCGCTCGGCGAGGCGGTGCGGCTGCGGGATCTCGTCGACGTTGATGCCGACCATGGCCTCGCCCAGGCCGCGGGAGGCCTTGGCGATGACGTCCGGGTCATCGAAGAAGGTGGTGGCCTTCACGACGGCAGCGGCACGCTGGGCCGGGTTGCCGGACTTGAAGATGCCGGAACCGACGAACACACCGTCGGCGCCGAGCTGCATCATCATCGCGGCGTCAGCCGGGGTGGCGATGCCGCCGGCGGTGAACAGGACGACGGGGAGCTTGCCGGTGGCGGCAACTTCCTTGACCAGTTCGTACGGGGCCTGCAGTTCCTTGGCCGCGACGTACAGCTCGTCCTCGGGCAGGGCCGCGAGCTTGGCGATCTCGGCGCGGATCTGGCGCATGTGCCCGGTGGCGTTGGAAACGTCGCCGGTGCCGGCCTCACCCTTGGAGCGGATCATGGCCGCGCCCTCGTTGATGCGGCGCAGCGCCTCACCGAGGTTGGTGGAACCGCAGACGAAGGGAACCTTGAAGTTCCACTTGTCGATGTGGTTGACGTAGTCAGCCGGGGTCAGGACCTCGGACTCGTCGATGTAGTCGACGCCGAGGGACTGCAGGACCTGGGCCTCGACGAAATGGCCGATGCGGGCCTTGGCCATGACCGGGATGGACACGGCGTCGATGATCTGGTCGATCATGTCCGGATCGGACATGCGGGAGACGCCGCCCTGGGCGCGGATGTCGGCCGGGACGCGCTCGAGCGCCATCACGGCAACGGCACCGGCGTCTTCGGCGATGCGGGCCTGCTCGACGTTGACGACGTCCATGATGACGCCGCCCTTGAGCATCTCCGCCATGCCGCGCTTCACACGGCTGCTGCCCGTCACGCTGTTGGCGGACGAGCCGGCTTCGTTGCTTACATCAGGTGTAGACACAAAAACCCCTATGGGTAGCTAGATGACCTTTCGCCGGCAGTGCAGGCGGCAAGGACATGCCGTTTTTCGCACACACCGGAACACCGGATCCATTGACCGGCAGTTCTAATATACTAGTCCCACCGCGGCGACGGGGCTTAATCAGGTCTGTTCGGAGTCTTCCAGCGACTGGACGCGCACGGCCAGGATGCGCTGGACCACCGTGACCAGGCTCGCGGCTGCAAGCAGCACCAGGGTGCCCAGCAGCACCACGGGCGGCAGCCCGACGCCGGTGAGGCCGGTAATCACCAGCACTGAGACCAACCGTTCGGCACGTTCGGCAATGCCCACGTTCGCCTGGAAGCCAAGGGATTCGGCCTTCGCCCGGACGTAGGAGACCACCATGCCCAGAACAAGGCAGACGACGGCGGCAACGGCGATGGGGGCGTTCGCACCGCCGGTGAAAAACCAGATGGCCAGGCCGGCAAAAAGGGCACCGTCCGCCAGCCGGTCCAGCGTGGAGTCCAGGAAGTTGCCCCAGCGCCCGCCAAGGTTCTGCATCCGCGCCATGATGCCGTCGATGACGTCGGAAAAAATGAACGCGGTGATAAAGACGGTTCCCCAGAACAGCTGCCCCAGCGGATAGAACACCAGGGCACCGACCACCACGCCTGCAGTTCCCACAATAGTGATGGCGTCCGGCGAGACGCCCATTCTTAACAGCCAGCGTGCAATCGGGGTAAACAGCGCGGTGAAAAACCCGCGGGCATGCCTATTCAGCATGCGTCTCCCCGGGCCAGGCTTCGGCAACCTGCTGGCGGACCTCGTCCAGCGTCTGGGTGATCGCCTTGGTCTGGGCGATGATGGGGAAGAAGTTTCCGTCCCCGCCCCAGCGCGGAACGATGTGCTGGTGCAGGTGGCCCGCGATGCCGGCGCCGCCCACGACGCCCTGGTTCATGCCGAGGTTGAAGCCGCCGGGATTCGCCACCTTCCGCAGGACGCGCATCGCGGTCTGCGTCAGCTCGGCGAATTCGGCAGTTTCCTCCACCGTCAGGTCCGTGTAATCGGGGATGTGGCGGTAGGGGCACACCAGCAGGTGGCCCGGGTTGTACGGGAAGAGGTTAAGCACCACGTAGCATGTGCGTCCGCGGTACACGATGAGCGATTCCTCATCGGTACGCGCGGGCGCGATGCAGAACGGGCAGTCGTCCTCGTTCTTGAACTGGTGCTGGCCGCCCTTGATGTAGGCCATGCGGTGCGGGGTCCACAGGCGCTGGAAGGCATCCGGAACGCCGGCCAGGCCAAAATCGTCCGTCACTTCGGCGTCGCCCGGATAGCCCGACCCTGTGTTCTCCTGCACGTATGCCCCCTCCGCCGCGGCTAGCTGGTCCGGTTGCGGACGGCGTCCACGATCCGCTGGACAGCCTCGGCCACCGGCACACCGTTATCCTGGCTGCCATCCCGGAAGCGGAAGGAGACAGCGCCCGCCTCGGCGTCCTCGCCGCCGGCGATCAGCACGAACGGGATCTTGTCCTTGCTCGCCGTGCGGATCTTCTTCGGGAAGCGGTCCGAGGAGATGTCCACCTCGGCGCGGATGCCGGCAGCCTTGAGCTTGTCGACGACGTCGAACATGTAGTCGTTGAAGGCCTCCGCCACGGGGATGCCCACCACCTGCACGGGGGCAAGCCACGCCGGGAAGGCGCCTGCATAGTGTTCGGTGAGCACGCCCATGAACCGCTCCACGGATCCGAACAGGGCCCGGTGGATCATGACCGGACGTTGGCGGGTGCCGTCGGCTGCCTGGAACTCGAGTTCGAAGCGCTCCGGCAGGTTGAAGTCGAGCTGGATCGTTGACATCTGCCAGGTCCGGCCCAGGGCGTCCTTGGCCTGGACGGAGATCTTGGGCCCGTAGAACGCGGCTCCGCCCGGGTCCGGGACCAGTTCCAGCCCGGAGGCCTCGGCCACTTCGGCGAGCGTGCGGGTGGCTTCCTCCCAGGTGGCGTCGTCGCCGACGAACTTGTCCTCGTTCTTGGTGGACAGTTCAAGGTAGAAGTCGTCCAGGCCGTAGTCCTTGAGCAGGCCGAGGACAAAGTTCAGCGTGGTGGTGAGCTCGTCCTTCATCTGCTCGCGGGTGCAGTAGATGTGGGCGTCGTCCTGTGTCATGCCCCGCACGCGGGTCAGGCCGTGGACCACGCCGGACTTCTCGTAGCGGTACACCGAGCCGAATTCGAACAGCCGCAGCGGCAGTTCGCGGTAGGAGCGGCCGCGCGAGCGGAAGATCAGGTTGTGCATGGGGCAGTTCATCGGCTTCAGGTAGTAGTCCTGGCCGGGCTTGCGGACTGTGCCGTCCTCGTTGTGCTCGGCGTCGATGTGCATCGCCGGGAACATGCCGTCCCGGTACCAGTCCAGGTGGCCGGAGACCTCATACAGGTGGCCCTTGGTGATGTGCGGGGTGTAGACGAACTCGTACCCGGCGTCCACATGGCGCTGCCGGGAGTAGTCCTCCATGGCCTTGCGGATGATGCCGCCCTTCGGGTGGAAGACCGGCAGGCCGGACCCCAGCTCGTCGGGGAAGGAGAACAGGTCAAGCTCGGCGCCGAGCTTCCGGTGGTCGCGGCGCTCGGCCTCGGCGATGCGTTCCTGGTAGGCCTTCAGGGCGTCCTTGGTGGGCCACGCGGAGCCGTAGATGCGCTGCAGCTGCTGGTTGTTCTGGTTGCCCAGCCAGTACGCGGCCGAGGACCGGGTCAGGGCAAAGGCGTTGGAGATGAGCTTGGTGTTGGGCAGGTGGGGGCCGCGGCAGAGGTCGCACCAGACACTGTCCCCGCTCTTGCGGTCGACGTTGTCGTAAATGGTGATGTCGCCGGCGCCCACTTCGACGTTGACGCCTTCGCCGGCGTCGGCGGCATCGTTCTTCTTGCCCAGCAGTTCCAGCTTGTACGGCTCATTCTTCATGGCCTCACGGGCCTCGTCCTCGGAGACGACGCGGCGGACGAACTTCTGGTTCTGGTTGACGATCTTGAGCATCATCTTTTCCAGCTGGCGCAGGTCCTCCGGGGTGAAGGGCTCGGCGACGTCGAAGTCGAAGTAGAACCCGTCAGTGATGTAGGGACCGATGCCCAGTTTGGCGTCCGGGCGCAGCTGCTGCACGGCCTGGGCCATGACGTGGGCGGTGGAGTGGCGCAGCACGTTGAGCCCGTCAGGGGACTCGATGGTGACGCCTTCAACCTCGGCGCCCTCGGGAAGGGGCTGGTCCAGGTCCTTGAGTTCGCCGTCGACCCGGGCCACTACGACGTCGCGGCGCTCAAAGAAGAGCTCCGCGCCGGTGGTCCCGGTAGTCACCTTCATTTCTTCGCCATCGACGATGAGGGTGATCTGCTGGGCATCTGACACGGGTGTCTCCTATTCAAAGTTCAGGCTTCGTAGCTTGCGGCGTACGGGGACCACAGCCAGCCTCGTCAATGCTATCTGTTGCTGAAGTGGCGAGCCAAAGCGCCACGGGAGCGGGGTCAGCTTCCCAGGCCGGTGATGGCCAGGCTTCTGCTGATGCCGTCCAGCGGTCCCGGCTGCCTGATTTCCTCAGGCACGGCGATCTGTTCAGCTTCAGGGAACGGCAGGGTGTCCACCTGGCTGAGGTCCCAGGCCATGCTGGCGCTGAGGCTGATGCCGCGCGGACCGGTCCGCCGGGTGGTTCCCCGGATAAGCAGCAGCCTGGTGCCGAACAGCAGCGGGCCTGCGTGCTCCTGGGCTTCATGGAAGAATACGGAATCCACACACCCGGTGCCGTCGTCGATGCTGATGAAGACCACCCTCCTGCCGCCGCGCATGGGCGGGGTCTGGGTGGCGATCCTGACGCCGGCCACCAGGACCTCGGTGCCGTTGCGCAGCGCCAGCAGCTTGTCCGCGGTGGTGACGCCAAGGCGGTCCAGGAGCGGCCGGTGGCTGGACATCAGGTGTTCGCTGACGTCCACAGCCATCAGGTCAAGTTCTGCGCGGACATTCTCCACAGTGGTGGGCTCCGGAAGCCCTGCCTTGACGTTCCGCAGTTCGACATCCCCCAGGGGCAGCGCGAGCTGCCCCTCAATAACGTCGGCACCTTTCCTGGACGGCTTGCCCTGAAGGGTTTGCAGGTGGTGGACAAGGTCTGCCCGGTTGGCCTTCCCGCCGGATTCCCGGTGCAGGGAGTCGAAGGCCCCCAGCTGGGCGAGCCGTTTGATGCTGGGCTTGCTCAGCCGCGAGCGGTCCCTCAGATCCGCCAGGGAGTCATAGGGCTGTCCGGCAATGATCCTTTTCAGTTCAGAACCGGAAAGCCCGAAGATGCCGTTGAGGCTCAGCCGGATGCCCAGCTTCCCCTTGCCCGGTCCTTCCGTGACACGCTCCACCCGGTATTCGGCGCCGCTGCGGTTGATGTCCAGCGGCAGGATGGGGATGCCCATGCGCCGCGCTTCGGCAACAAGGAGACGCTTGGGGTACATTCCGGGATCGTGTTCCCACAGGCCAGCGAGGAATGCTTCCGGGTGGTGGGCCTTCAGCCAGGCCGACTGGTAGGTGGGCACGGCAAAGGCGGCACCGTGGGCTTTGCAGAACCCAAAACTCGCGAACGATTTCAGGGTGCCCCAGACCTTGTCCACGACGTCCGGCTTATATCCCCTGGCTTTAGCCTCGCGGCGGAAAAACTCCTCGACGTGGGCTTCCCCGACCTCGTTGCTCAACGCCCTGCGGAACTCGTCCGCCTTGGCCAGCCCGCAGCCGGTCATCACGTCGAAGGTCCGCAGGATCTGCTCATGGAAGACCGTCACCCCGTGGGTTTCCTGCAGCACCTGCTTCAGGTCAGGATGCGGGTAGGTCTCCGGCGCGAAGCCGTGCCGGTGTTCGAGGAAGGGCCGGACCATGTCCGATTTCATGGGCCCCGGACGGAACAGCGAGATGTCGATGATGAGGTCGTTGAACTCCCTCGGTGCCATTTTGCCTACCAGCTCCCGCTGGCCCGGTGATTCGATCTGGAAGCACCCCAGTGTGTGGGTGCTCCTGATCAGCTCATACGTCGGCTCGTCATCGAGGGGAACGGCATTGAGGTCGATCAGGCCGTCCTCGCTGATGTAATCCGGCCCATTGCCCCCAGTGCCAACCGGATGGGCTCCGGCAGCCACCACTTCAGCCTTGGAGGGATGGATGCGGATGATCTCCCGCACGGCAAAGGCCATGGCGCTTTGCATCCTGACTCCCAGGACATCAAGCTTCAGCATGCCCATGGGATCCATGTCGTGTTTGTCGAACTGGCTCATGGGCAAGCCAAGGCCGCTGGGCTGGACAGGGGTGCGGTCCAGCAGGGTGGCATCACCGAGGATCACGCCGCAGGGATGCATGGAGATGTGGCGCGGAAGCCGGTCCAGCCGTTCGGTGAGATCCACCAGCAGGTCAAGCTGCTGGTTCTCGGAAAAGTTCCGCTGCTCCACCCTTCCGGCGAATTCGCGGAGTTCGGGTTTCTCCTCCAGCGCCTCCCGGAATTTCCGTGCTGAAAAGCGCCACAGCTGCTTGGCAATCTCCCCGACATCGTCGTCGTCCATCCCCAAGGCCAGCCCGGCGTCCCGCACCGCACCGCGAGCGCGGTACCCGTTCTGCATGCTCATCAGCGTGACGCGCTGTGAGCCGAACCGGTCGAAGATCTTCCGGTAGACGTTGTGCCGTTCTGCGCTTTCGACGTCGATGTCGATGTCCGGCAGGGTGGACCGGTCACCGGAGAGGAACCGTTCGAAAATCAGGTCATGCTGGAGCGGGTTCACCTGGCTGATGTCGATCAGGTAGTTGACCAGGCTGGAAGCCCCCGATCCCCGCGCTGCCGCCCTCACGCCCATGTCCAGGATCATGCGGGATACCTCGGCAACGGTGAGGAAGTAAGAGGCAAAACCAAGCCGGGCAATGATCTTCAGCTCATGCTGGAGCCGGGCACGCATGTCCGCTTCGGCTTTGCCGGAGATCCCGGGGAACCGCCGCGCAATTCCTGCCTCGCAGCGCTGGGCCAGTTCCGCCAGCGGATCCCCCTCAATACCAATGACGGCCGCCTCGGGCACCACCGGCTGCTTCCAGCCCATGTCAGACTCGGGATCCATGCGGCACCGGTCCGCGAGCGCCTCGGTCTGGGCAAGCAGCACTTGGAGATCGGCGGTCCCGTATCCGGCGGCATGGATGATTTCCTTGCCCAATTCCACCATCTGGTCCGGTGTTTTCAGCCAGCCCTGCCCGTTGGGCTGGAGCACCGGCGCGGCGGAGAGCTCGGGAAGCGACTTAAGCGTGCGGGCGGAATCCAGGACGTCGGCTGTTGCAGCCCCGTCCTCCTCGCAGTACCGGACCGAGTTGGTGAGCACGGCCGGCACGCCAAACTCCTGGGCCAGCTTGAGCATGCGGACCGCGTGGGCGGTACTCAACGGCTCACCTGGCGCGCTGAGGTGGGTAACGATCTCTGCTGCGATGCTTCCTGCCGGCATGGCGTCCAGCCAACTCTTGAAAAGGGTGCGGGGGCGGAGGTACCGCCGCCCGCCCAGTGCGAGGCCGACGTCGGAATCCGGTCCCAGCAGCACGGTGAGCACCGGCTTCAGGGTTTCCGGGTCAAGGACACGTGAGGCGAGTTCAGCCCTGGTGACGGCAACGGGGACCGCTCCCCCCGCTTTGCCTGTAGTGCGGGCATGGGCGTCGGAGATCAGCCGGCACAGGGCTTTGTATCCAGCGCCGTTGTTGTGGCCGTGGGCGACGACCACAACCCGCCCGGTGATCCGGCTTGCTGAAAACCGGTTTTTGATGGTCCGGGCCGCTGATGCTTGTGAACCGGGCAACCCGGCATCCAGGTCCCCCTCGTCGTCAAACACTGAAAGATCGACGCCGACCACCGGGTCAATCCCGGCAGCCATGCATGCCTTGAGGTGCTTTACGGTGCCGTACAGGCCGTCCCGGTCAGTGCAGCCGAGGGCGGTGGCTCCCTGGGCCGCTGCTGCCCGGGCGAGGTCATCGGGCCAGGAGACACCGTAGTGGGCGCTGAAAGCGGTGGAAACGTGAAGGTGAGTGAAGCTCATGCTGACTTGGGCCGGATTGTGTCTTGGGGCCGGAGGGCGTCGTGGATCCTGATCAGCCGCCAGCGTCCGCTGCCGGCATGCCGCACCAGATCGAGGGTCAAGGGTTCCGCCGACGGTTCAGCGGCGGGAGTTTCAGGGTGAGGGTTTCTGCCGGCGGGAAGGACCTGCACCCGCCAGATCTCATGGTCCACCAGGCCGGGGCCGCTTCCCAGCGGGGCCCGCCGTTCTTCGGCCCACCACTGGCGGCGTTCGTACCACCGCACCGGCTCAGCGCAGACCAGGTAATCAGTGCCGCCCCACCGAAGCTCCGCAGGCTGCCCGCCAGGTGCGCAGACGACGTCGACAGACTCGCTGAACATTCCCATGGGTGCCTCCGGAAACCAATCTCATCCTGCAGAAATACGCAGATATTCGAAGCAGATATTCGAACATGTATTCGAATATAACCAGTCTACGCCGGGGGGCGGACAAAACCTAGATGGGTGTGGACGGACGGCGGCTCACAGGGCAGGATGGTCCCATGAGTTCCAATGACGCGCTCCTGAAGCAGGTAAGCATCGCCGCCAAAGAAAGCACACTGGTGGCCAAGTTTGATATCGACGGCAGCATTCCAGCATCGGGCGCCTTTGTTGTGGGGCTCGTGGCTGCCACTCCGGACTATTCACATCAACGGAGGCTGGGAATCGAGTTCATGAACGGCGAGGCCGTCTCGATCTACTCCTTCAGCCATGACGGCACGGAGGAGAACTTCGACCTCAGCAGCGTCGAGCACTCGGGCAACACCATCACGGGCAACTTCCCGATGAGCACGGTCCTGGGGCTCGACAAGAGCCACCTCATGTCCGCGTTCAGCGAGGCCGACGGGCGGGAATTCCAGTCCGGCGTGCCAGTCGAGGAGAAGCTCTAAGGGCTGGTGTCCCGCACGCAGCATTCAGGCGCCAGCCTGAAGCTGCCGCTGCCGCATCCCGGCGCGCCTGCCAGAGTCACGCGGCTGCCGGAGGCAACAGCTCAGCTGTTGTCGTTGTGGATTTTCATCTCAAGCTCGATGAACTTCGAGATCATGGCCCGGTACGTGGTTTCCACGATGTCCGGGTCGATTTCTTTTTTCTCTGCGGCCGCGCGCACATGCTCGATGACCCGCTCCACGCGTCCGGGGGCGCGCACTTCGGCATCGTCACCCTTCAGCGTTCCCGCGATGCGGATCAGCCGCTCGCGGCGTGCGATCAGCGTGACGATCTGCTCGTCCACCTCGTCCACCGCGATCCTGACGGCGGCGAGCTGTTCCCGGTCAGCCTGGGCGTGTTTCTCGTCTCCGTGATTTGTTGGCATGTCCATGACAGTATCGAACCATGCAGCCCCGGGTCGATTTTATTTCATTGGGAGTGCGAAGCGTGGCCGCCTCCCGCCGCTTCTATGTGGACGGGCTGGGCTGGCCGGTCCACCGCGAGGTTCCCGACGAGGTGGTGTTCATCCAGGCCAACCACGGCCTGATTCTCTCCCTGTGGGATGCCGGGCAGATGCAGGCCGAGGCCGCCGTCGATGCACCCGCGGCTGTACCCTGCATTACGCTCAGCCACAACGTCGGCAGCGCTGAGCAGGTGGACCAGGTGATGGCACAGGCCGAGTCCGCCGGCGCCGCCGTCGTGGCCCCTCCCAAGACCCAGCCCTGGGGCGGGTACACCGGGTACTTCGCCGATCCGGACGGCTTCCGCTGGGAGATTGCGTTCAACCCCACCTGGACGGTGGACGACGGCGGCCAGGTCACCGTCTGATTGCAGGGCGCCGGGCCGCAGCCTTAGAAGAGGGCCTCGACAGGTTCGATGAGGTCAGGGGAGTTATTGCGGACGTTGCCCACCGCCTTACCCACGGAATCCACCCGCCAGCCGGCAGCAACGTCCTTCACACCGGAACGGACAAGATCCACCAGGCCGGCGGCGTCGTCCACCTGCGGATCGAGCCAGGCCGACATGGTGTCGCGGCTCATGGGCAGCGGGACGCGGTCGTGGAGTGCTGTCAGTTCGGCAAACACAGTGCCTTCAGTTCCCGCCGGCGGCGAGTCCGCCGTCATGATGGACATGGAGAGCATCCACTGGCCGGGTTCACCCGGCGGCACGGACGGGTCCTTCCACCACTCGTACAGTCCGGCGAAGGCCAGGGCGGAGTCGTCCCGCGGGTGGACGTAGTAGGGCTGCTTGCTGCGGCCTTCACCCTGTTTCCATTCGTAATAGCCGTCGGCCGGGACCGCGCAGCGCCTGGACTGCACGGCCTTGCGGAACGCCGGTTTCTCGAGGACCGACTCGCTCCTGGCGTTGATCATCTTGGCCCCGATGCCCGGGCTTTTCGCCCAGGACGGCACCAGGCCCCAGCGCGCGACGTGCAGCTGGCGGACTGTGCCGCCGTCGATGAGCCGCTCGAGGACGATGGGGGCGCCATCGGTAGGCGCCACGTTCCACGACGGCGGGATTTCGGTTTCGTTCTCAAGTTCAGCGTCGAATTCGGCCAGCAGATCCCCCACTGCCCGGGCCATGACGTAACGTCCACACATGGCACCAGCATGCCATTGCAACAGAGGCCGGGGAATACCGGTGCCCGGGTTACGGTTGTGGGGAAGGAAACCGACAGAACCATATCAATCCGAGGAGAGCCCGTGGACTTTACCCCCGAAGACGGCACTATCACCATGTTCTCGACCACCTGGTGCGGCTACTGCAACCGGCTGAAGAAGCAGTTGGACGCCCAGGGCATCGGCTACACCGAGATCAACATTGAAGAGGTGGATGGCACGGCCGAACTCGTGGAGCAGATCAACGGCGGCAACCGCACCGTCCCCACCGTCCTCTTCCCGGACGGCACCGCGGCCACGAACCCGTCCGCGGCCGAGGTCAAGAGCAGGCTCGCCGCGTAGGGCTGACGCCACAGGATGTAACAGCAAAGGCACCGGAGACCGGTGCCTTTGCTGTTTCCTTTGCTGCTTGCCTGTCCCTGCGGCGCATCAGACCTTTTCGCCGACCCTGTCCTCCATCGGCATGGAAGCGTGCGCTTCCCCGCCGCGGGGCTCCTTGCGGCGGGCCAGGAAGGCCCACAGCCTGGTTTCGTCCGCGTGGGTCCGGGGTTCCGGATGGTCCACCGGCGTCGGTTTACCGGGCCCTGCTTCCGGCCGCGCCGGTTCCCGGTGCGGCTCAGGCTTCCGGACGGCGTCCTTTCGGGTGTCCCAGCCAAAATCCGCCCGCGATGAATAGCACATCACTGACCTCCTTTTCTGCGGCTGTTCCTTAATCGTCCTCTTCCCAGCGTTTGAAATCGACCGGTCTGGGTACGAAAAATCCGAGCGGGCCCCGCTCCTGGCTGCGCCAAGTCCGGCGCGTTACAGTTCGAGTACCTTCCCGCGTTCCTCTGTACATCCTCCCCATGGAGGGAGCCGGCCTCGTTCTGGACAGTGGGATCTACTCCCCCGGCGCCGTCTTCCAGGTTCCTGCGTTCCACTTCAACACCGCCGACATCCACGCGGCCCACGCATTCATGACAACCCGGGGCGTGGAACTCACCGATGTCAACGACGACCAATGGTTCAACTTCCGGGACCCGGACGGAAACGTCCTGATGATCTGCCAGATTCCCCCGGCCACGGAATAGGGATCACGCGCGCCGGCGGCGGGACACAGCGCTAGGCGCGAAGGGTGCTGAAGTCCGCGTGGCCCATGGTGGCGTAATCCGCGTAGGTCCGGACCACGGCGTCCTCGATGGCCTGCACGTCAAGGCCAGGCACCAGGTCGTTGACCGCGCCGGCGGTTGCCGGGTCCCAGTCCAGGCCCAGGGCAGCGTAACTGGCCGTGAGCACCTCACGGATGGGCGCCGAGTTTTCCACCACGACGACGGAGCTGAACAGCCATGCGCCGGACACCACACGCTGGGCTGTGCCCACCAGCTTGACCTTGTGGGCAGGGGCATCAGGCGCGAAACCGTGGACGCTGTATTCGCCCGGGCAATACTCCCCCGGGATCTCGCCGACGGCGGCGTGCACACCTACGCTCTGCAAGGCTCCTGCCAGCATCCCGCCGAAGAATGCGAACCGGCCCTTGGCTCCGGCGATGGCATCACTGTGCGGCTCCACATGGTCGATGATGAGGGTGCCTTCATGGTAGGCGGCGGCGCGGCCTCCGGCCTTGCGGATCAGCGGTTCAAACCCCAGTTCGCGGCAGGCCTGGGCGGCGGCACCGAAGCCGGGCAGGCGGGTGTCGCGCTGGCCGAAGGCAACCGTCGGTGCGGGCCGGTACAGCCGAAGGGTGGGGCCGAGGTCGCCTGCACGGGCCTTGCCGAGGAGCTCGATCCCGAAATCAAGGTCCCGGACGGCGCCAAGGGACTGCTCCTGCCGGACGAGGGTCAGAGTCCGTGAATCAGCCCCGGCCTGCTGCATGTTGCTAAGCTCCCTTATGGTCGTGTTGCAATTTCTGGTGGTCGCCGCTGCCTTCGCCGTGATCGACGCCGTGTGGCTCAAGCTCATGAACCCGTTCTACCGCAGCCACATCGGTGAATTGCTGGCCGGCCGGCCCCATCTAGGGTACGCCGTGGCGTTCTATTTGATTTACATTGCGGGGATCGTTTTCTTTGCGCTGCGGCCGGCGCTCGACGGCGGCACCTGGCTGACCGCCGTCGGCCACGGGGCGGCGCTGGGCGCCTTCGCCTACGCGACGTACGACCTCACCAACGCCGCAACCCTCAAGACCTGGCCGCTGCAGCTCATCATCGTGGACATGGCGTGGGGCGCCCTGCTGACCGCGCTGGCCACGCTGGCGGGCTGGCTGGTCTTCCGCTAGGGCGGCAGCGGTCAGGATTTCCGCAGCGTGAGGATCTGTTCCGCCCGCCCGAACGGGCCGGACAGGTCATGGAGCACCGTCGAGGTGAGGCCGATGCCGTCGGCGCCAAAGGAGACTGCGTTGTCCAGCCCCAGCCATTCGCCCTCCGGGCGCCGGTACATGTGGATCTGGAGGTCCAGGTTCGGGAAGGCGTAGCTGCCCTTGCCCGGGGGCACCCGCGCGGCGATGCCGTTGGCGGTATCCACGAGCCCCATGAGCCGGGCCATGTCCGAGCTGTCCTTCCCGTCCGTGAGCGGGTGGTCGGTGCGCAGCCACACCTTTCCGGCGCCGGGCCGGTGGCCTTCGGCCACCCTCATGTCCAGGGAGCGGATGTAGCCTCCCGGCCACACGCTCGCGCCGTCGTAGGGCTTGCATTCGTCCGGCGACGGGATGGTGCCATCCTCGACGGCGGCCACCGCGGACGTGTCGCTGGTGACCATGCGCCAGGCAGTGGCCCTGATGGCCACGCGGGCGGCCGCCACCAGATCGGCCTGGAGCAGCTCGATGGTGCGGCCCGGGCGCAGCGTCGTGGTGACGATTTCACATTCGCCGCCGGGGATCAGTCCCAGGATTTCGTAACTGAGCCTGGCCATCCGCATGTCGTCCCGGGGTTCGTGCCGCTCCAGCCGGTCCGCCAGGAGGCCCGATGCCGGGGCCATGTGCTGTTCGTGGGCGTTCCATGCCCCCTGGGCGTGGATGGTGGACCGAAAGCGGCCGCCACCCAGGTCCTGGTAGTAGAAGTCGCCATTGGCGAGTTCCGGGAGTTCAGCAGTCAACGTCGACTCCTTCAAAGCGTGATCGGTTAATCCCGGTTCACTCTATCGTTTCCGGCGCACGGAGACGTGACAGGTAGCGCAGGCATGGTGGTCACCCCCGGAACAAGCTCCACCCAGTCAGGCGTGCAGGTCACATTCGCCTCCACCCTCGCGGCCGGCACCGCGGCCCCGGAGGAAGGTAACGGGCCGAAGGTCACAGGACCGCACGCGTCCGGCGCCGCATATTTTTGCCGCGCCGGACGCGCGCTTAACGTCCCGACGTCCATATGATGATCTGGGTAGACTCGGAGACCGGTCCTTCTAGCAGTCCTCGGAAGAGGTGTTCCACTGATGCGAGTTATTAGCTACAACCTCCGCAAGCACAAGGCGAGTGGCGAACTGATGAGTCTGGCCCGCAACTTCGGGATAGACGTCCTCTGCCTTCAGGAATGTGACTCATCCGATCTGCCTGACACGCTCGGCCCGCTGCACCTGGCCGACTACACCAAGGGCAACCGGCTGGGCCTGGCCATCTACTACCGGACAGACCGCTTCACGGCCGTGGACACCCAGACCTTCGCCCTGAAGAAGTCCATGCACGACCGTGTGATGGCGCCCGCCCACGAGCGTCTGATCGGCACGCGGATGGTGGACAACGAAACTGACCATGAACTTGTGGTGGGCTCGTTCCACGCCGCACCGCTCACCGCATCGAACTCGCTGCGGCGCAAGCAGATCCACGCGGCGCACGCCGAGCTCCTGAGCATGGGCACCGGGCTCATGACACTCATGGTGGGCGACTTCAACTACCCGTTCTTCACCAAGAGCCTGCATGCGCACATGAAGAACTCCGGTTACGCCCTGTCGCTGAGCAACCGCAGGACGTACACCCGCTACAAGGTCTTCAAGGGCCACTTCGACTTCGCGACGTCACTGGGCCTGGACATCGAAAGCGTGGAAACCCTCCCCCGGGGGAAATCGGACCACCTGCCCATCCTGGTGACAGCCGAGTACGGCGCGGACCGGGCTCCGATCAAGGGGCTGCCCGTTTCCTGAGGCTTGGGTGGCCGGGTTCTTGCCGTGGGGCGTTGCCCGCCCATATAGGGATGACCTCGATCCGGGTGCCGGGTCCGGCGACCACCAGCACCCGCTCACCGGCCACACCTTCCAGCGCCGCCACGAGGGCTGCCGGGTCCGGCTCTCCGGAGTCCGCGTGTGTGAAGTCCGGGTGCCTGGAGTCCACACCCAGGCCGGACCGCAGCCAGACCGTCACGTTGGCACCGGTGGCCTTCCGGATAGCGTCTGACAGCGGCACCGGATCGGAACCGGCCACCAGAATCACCTGGCCAATGGCCTGTGCCGGACCGGCCCCTTTGACTGAATCTGCGCCGGCCTCCGGCAGCGGTGCCCGTTCGCGCCGCCAGACGCTGTAGTGGTAGGCGGCCACAAGCCCGGTGGCGGTCAGCAGACCGAGCGGCGCCCGGATCCGTCCCACCAGGTTTCCGGAACTCGCCGGGTCCAGCATGAACTCAAAGGCCTGGTAACCGACAACCAGCAGGGCGATCAGCGCCACGACGGCGCTGATCCCGAAAATGGCCACCAGATAGATCCGCCGTGCACCACCGCCCCTGGAAGGCACACCGCCTGGATCATCGGCGCTCGCGGGCCCCCTGCCGCGTGCTGCGTGCCACGCCCGCCACCAGACTGCCCCGCCAACGGCCAGGGCACTGATGCCGCCGAGCAGCAGTGTGCGCATCCCCGTTCCCGCCAGGGTTGTTTCGGCGAAGCCCAGGGCCGCGTTGACAACAACTCCCACCCCGGAGGCGGCAGCGATCAGCGCCACTCCCGTCGCCAGCAACAGCCCCGTCTCCCGCAGCCTGTCGGACCGCGCGGCCGTCAGCGCCCAGTAGTAGCGCCAGACGAGTGACCCGACGGCCGCCGCCGCCAGCGCCGGGCCAAGAGGATCCACAAGACGGACCGTCTCCTCGGAGCGGTCCAGGACCAGCCGCAGGAGGACGAACACAGCGGTGACGGCACCGGCCACTGCCATGAGGCAGCCGCCGAGCACACCGAAGACTGCGGCGGCCACGCCGGCCAGAGGTGAGGACAGGCGCCGGGCTTCGCCGTGGACCCAATGCCACCACCAAATTAGGAGTCCCCCGCCAGCCCAGACAAGCGGCTGCAGTACGGAGAGCCACCACGGCTGCCCTACGTCTTGTGTACCTGCCAGCCCCCTCAGGGCCGCGTCAATAAGGTTTCCGAGGGCGGTCACGGCTCCGCCTGCACCTATCAGCAGACCGAATACCGACCCCGCGAGCGCCGGGACGGTGTCCAGCCGCCGCGGCCCCTTGACGCGGTGCTGCCACATCCACCGGTGCCAGCCCCAGACCGCAGCCCACACCAGACCCGTGGCGAGGGAGGAGCGCCATTGCGTGTCTTCAATCCCCCGTGGCCCGCCCGCCGCACCGGATGCGGCAGGCGCCAGCAGTCCCGCCAGCTCGGATGCGGCGCCGAGCAGTGCCGTTGCAGCCGTAACCAGGGCGACGGTGTAGACGCCGGCGACGTACAGGCCCCAGGCAACCGAGGACCGCTCCGCATCCGCACCCTGACGGCGCCATGCCAGCCACCACAGGACAGCGGCCATGCAGCCGCCGACCACGCCGAATGCGAGGGACCGGGCCAGGCCGCCGACGTCGTTCCCGGCCAGCGCGGTGCCTGGCCCCAACAACCGTTCCAGGAGGCCGGCCACGCCGGAGGTGCCGATCAGCACGAGGACAAACAGGAGCGAAAACACCACCAGCCGCCGCACCGTGGCCAGGGCGCCCGGTGCCGCCCTCACGGGACCGGTCCGGACGTTGCTCATGGCTTCGCCGCCGGAACCGGGCAGATCGTGAACTGCCACGGGGCAGTGGCAACCAGCCAGTTGCCGTTCACCCGTTCGAGGTTAAAAACGGCCTCGGTCTCATATTCGGAATTGCCGAAGGGGCCGCCTCCGTTGGATGTGGCCAGGACGACGTGCACCTCCGCCGTGTCGGCGTGCTCGATTGTAGAGACCAGAGTGACCCGCAGTCCGCCCGCCCCGGGACGTTCCATCTGGGTACATGGCCCGTCCGGCTGGCCGGCCCCGAAACGTCCGTCAGTCGAGTAGCGCCTTGCTGCCGCCGCGTCACCATTAAGGACGGCCGCAGCGTACCGCTGGACTACACCTGCGGGTGTGTTGTCGGGCAGGGGCTCCGGCTGGCCGCGGAACAGGACCACAGCAAGCGCCACGGCCACAAGACCGGCAATGATGGCAACGACTGCGATCAGGGTCCGGTCAGGCCGTGGACGTGTGGTCATCCGGGCAGTCAGGTGGTGTGGTGCTCGACGGTGAAGTCGCCGCCGGGATACAGGATGGTCTCATGACCATCGTCAAAACGGACGTGGTACGGCGGCGCTCCGTTGGGGCCCTTGACCTCCAAAATCTCACCGTGCCGGTCCGAGGACTCCACTGTCCTGCCCCGGATGATGATGCGGTCTCCCTGGGTTGCCTGCATGGCAATCACCTCCCAGCCCTAGAGTACGATGCTCTTCCCTCCGGTGGAACAGGCAGCCGGGTGTAGCCTGCGACGGGCTGGGGTTATGCCCTGCCGCCCGTGTGGCGAATGCAGAAGGGGGTCCAGGGACGGGCCTCCAGACGGCCCTCGGCGATCTGTTCCCCGCACACCGCGCATATCCCGTAGGTGCCCGCTTCGATCCGCTCGAGTGCCGCATCCACATCGGCCAGGCCGGACCGGCTCTGGTCAAGGAGTGCCGACGCCTGCGACAGTTCAAAGGCGATCGTTGCACCCTCGGGGTCGTGCTCGTCGTCGACGTTGGAGTTTTGCCGGGCGGCATTGGCCGAGGCGATGTCCGCGCGGAGGGCAGGCAGGAGGGCGACCTTCCTCGCCCGCTCCTCTTCCAGCAGCAGCCGGAACTTCGCAGTGTCGACCATTACTGGACCTGTCCGGAGGCGGAGCCGTCCAGCAGCCTCCCGCGCAGGTCTGGCCAGGAGGCGGCAAAGGCAGGATGCAGGTCTATTCGGGCCACTTCCTCGACGGGAATCCAGCGCAGTTCAATGCTCTCGGGGTCGCTGATGGCGGGTTCGAACGGTTCCAGGACCCGCGCGGCCACGGTGGTGTAGGACCAGTAGCCGATGTCGAACACGGACGTGAACAGTACCTTGACGTTGTCTTCGGGAACGGCCGCCTCCTCAAAGGCCTCGCGCAACGCACCAGTCACGGCGTCCTCGCCCTGGTGAAGTGCGCCGCCGGGGAGTCCCCAGGTTCCGCCGTGGTGGCTCCAGGTGGCGCGGTGCTGCAGCAGCACGCCCTTCTGCGCGTCATGGACCAGGAGCCCGGCCGACCCGAAGCGGCCCCAGAACCGCCCGCGGTCGCCCTCCACCCAGGCGTCGCCCGGGTCACGGGGGCCAAGAGGCCGGCGGGGATCACCGGGTGAGGGCGGAACTATTTTCTCCATCGTCCCAGTCTGCCTCATGGGAAGATGCTTCGATGAGCCTGCGCCTGGTCCTTGTTGCCGACACCCACGTCCCGAAGCGCGCCCGGGCGCTGCCGGACCAGGTGTGGGCCGCCGTCGACGACGCCGACGTGGTGTTCCACGCCGGTGACTGGGTCAGCACCGGCCTGCTGGACGAGTTCGAACAGCGCAGCCGGCGCCTGATCGGCGTTTACGGCAACAACGACGGCGATGAACTCCGGCGGCGCTTGCCCGAGACGGCCGGAGTGACGCTCGACGGCGTCCGGTTCAGCATGGTCCACGAGACCGGACCGGCGAAGGGCCGCGAGGAGCGCTGCGAAGCCCTCTTCCCCGATGCGGACGTGCTGGTGTTCGGCCACTCGCACATTCCCTGGGACACGGTGGCGCCCGGTGGAATGCGCCTGCTCAACCCCGGCTCCCCCACCGACCGCCGCCGGCAACCTGTTTGCACGTACATGACCGCCGTCGTCGTGAACGGCCGTTTGGGCGACGTCCGGCTGGTGGAGGTCTGAACAGGAAGGGAGCCTCGGCCGCGGCTAACGGGCGGGACTCCCTTCGAATCTCCGCTTGCAGACGGAGAGCCAGACGTGGTGATCCTGTGTGGTCAGTCCTTTTTGAATGCGTCTTTGACCTTTTCGCCGGCCTGTTTCAGATCGGCCGCGGACTGGTCGGCTTTGCCCTCGGCTTCAAGGCCGGGATCGTCCTTGGCCTTGCCCGCCCCCACCTTGGCCTTGCCGGCGAGTTTCTCTGCTGCATTGTCGATTTTGTCGTCCAGACCCATGCCACTGTCCTTCCGTCTGCGCAGCCCGCTGGGTGCGGACCGGCTCGTGGTCCCAGTCTAGGTCCGCCAACTGGCAGGGTGAAGGGCAGCTACCACTTACCCGCCCGGGCCGGCCAGCAGCCTGTCAGTGGCGGCGTCGGGTTCCCCGTCGAAGTAGTGGTCCAAAACGCGACGGAACACCTGTTCGTCCGGGGCCGCGCGCAGGAACAGCGTCATGGAGGAGTGCAGCTTCCGGGCGTCGATGCCGCCGAAAATCTCGGCCGCTCCGCGGTTGACCACGTTATCCACCGCGGTGGCGCATTCGATCAGCCGCGGCCCCAAAACAGGATGCTGCAGGTAGGCACGCGCTTCGTCCAAAGATGCGATGGCGTACCGTCTGGAGGTGGCGCTTTGCCCCAGACCGGAAATCTGGGGAAAGACGAACCACATCCAGTGGCTGCGCTTGCTCCCCGCGCGCAGTTCCTCCAGAGCGTGGGCGTAAGTGGCACCGTCATTCTGGGCGGTGACGAACCGTTCCAGGTCATGAGGATCGTTCACGGCAGTTCCTAGCTGGAGACGTCCCGTTCGATGTCCTCGGCGAGGTCGTCCACATCCTCGGGGCGCATGATGATGCCGGCATCGTCCAGGCGTTCTTCCAGGACGTGGCTCACCTCGTCCTCCACATGGCCCAGCCGGATCTCGTCGCGCACCTCCTCGGCGATGTCCTCGACCGTCTGCGGCCCCTCAGCATTTCCCGAGGTATCAGCGGCTCCCGCCGCAACATCCGCGTGCGGATTCTCAGTGAAGTAGTCATCGCCCGTTGCTGCAGATTCAGTCATATCCCATGGTGACGGCGCTGCTCAGACGCGGTCAACATGGATATGTTTCATTCATGCGCTTGTAACGCGGCCTTGTACAGAGCGCCTTCACCGCGCCCAACACCGTTCGCCCCGTCATTCCGGGCAAATACCCGCGGCATCCACGAAAATCAGCTCCGGCGAACAGAGGCCGTTAACAAACCCGAAACACGGCAGTCACGCGGGCTTTACGTAACGGCGATTTTTGAAACCCCTGTGTAACTTGCAGCGCCCAGACCCGAAACATAAATCCACCAATATCAATGAGGGGCGTGGCGCCGGCATCAGCGGTCCGCGGAGAGGATGAGTTTCCTGGGAAGGGAAAACGCGTGGAAATCACTGCGGCGAACGTTTGGATGATGGTGTCGGCGGCACTGGTGCTGCTCATGACCCCGGCACTGGGCCTCTTCTATGGCGGAATGACCCGCGCCAAGGCCTCCCTGAATATGATCATGATGAGCTTCGTGTCCGCGGGCATCGTCGGCGTCGTCTGGGTGCTGTGGGGCTACTCCATGAGCACCGGCGAAGGCATCCTTGGCCTGTTCGGCAACCCGTTCGCAAGCTTCGGCCTGGGCGGGCTCATGGGCACGCCCGACCTGATCAAGGCCGGCTTTGCCGGAACCTTCGCGATCATCACCGTGGCCCTCATCAGCGGCGCGATCGCCGACCGTGCCAAGTTCACCGCCTGGGTGCTCTTCGTGCCGATCTGGATCACCGCCGTCTACTGCCCGCTCGCTTTCATGATCTGGGGCGGCGGCCTCATGAGCCAGGGCGGCGCAGTGTCCGCGATCTTCGGCCAGGTCATCGACTTCGCCGGCGGCACCGTCGTCGAAATCAGCTCCGGCATGGCCGCGCTGGTCCTCGCCCTGATCGTCGGCAAGCGCCACGGCTTTGGCAAGGACCCGGGGCACCGCCCGCACAACGTCCCGTTCATCATGCTCGGCGCCGGGCTCCTCTGGTTCGGCTGGTTCGGCTTCAATGCCGGCGCCGCCACCACGGCAGAGCAGGCAGGACTGATCTGGATCAACACCCTGGTGACGCCCTGCGCCGCCATGCTGAGCTGGCTCGTCACCGAAAAGGTCCGCCACGGCCACCCCACGTCCCTGGGCGCAGCGTCAGGTGCCGTCGCCGGCCTCGTGGCCATCACGCCGTCGTGCGCCAACATCAGCCCAGTGGCCGCCATCGGCCTGGGCCTCGTGTCCGGCGTGGCCTCGGCGCTGTTCGTCGAGCTGAAGTTCAAGTACGGCTTCGATGACTCCCTTGACGTCGTCGGCGTACACCTGGGCTCCGGCCTGGTCGGCACCCTGGCCCTCGGTTTCATCGCCCTGCCCGTCAACGGCGAAGGCGGAGGCCTGTTCTACGGCGGCGGCGTCCAGCAACTCATCGCGCAGACGGTCGCCGTTCTCATCACGCTCGCACTCTCCGGCCTGGTGACCACGATCATCGGACTCGCGATTCACAAGACCATCGGCTTCCGGGTCAGCCACGAGGCCGAGGTGGCCGGCGTTGACCGGTCCGAGCACGCCGAGAGCGCCTACGAATTCGGGAGCATGGGCCACAGCCAGTTCCACCCGCTCCGCCAGCTCATCCACACCGCCCCGGCCGCCACCACCACAGTTGCCCGCCCGGCCGGCTCCCCGGCAAACGCGGGCGCGGAAAACGCCGTCGACTCCGTCTCCCCGGAGGCGACCGACGAGCTACAGCCCGCACCGGCTTCCGCCTAGTACTGGCGCCCTGTTCCTAGCGGCGAAAGGAGAGCCGGAGCTCCGGCCGCCGCTCCGCCACAGCCTCCAGCACGGCCATAATCGCCTCCTGATCGGGGCTGTTGTCCGGCCTTGGCGGCAGGTCCGCCACGATCCCGGCCCGGCGGGCGAAACCATCCCAGTCACCGCCACCCGTCTTGAGCGCCCGCAGCGGCGCCATCAAAGACGCCCGGCGCAGCCAGACGTCCGGGTCCCCCGCCCAGCGGTCCAGCACCGCGTCGGCACGCAGGCGCGGCTGGCCGGCGAGCCTCTCCACCAGCGGACCAACGACGTCGACAGCAAGCGGGTCCACGAGCGTCGGCAGGTGCGCCTCCCGCACAAAGCCTTCTATCCGTGTGAGGTCGGAGTTGGTCAGCAACTCCACCTTGGACTGCAAAAGAACGACGGCGGCCAGGCGCCGCTCGTAAACAGGCACCTCCCACAGCTCAGAACTCAGGGCGGTGACCTCGTCGTGGGCCAGTCCCGGATGGCGGCGAAGAGCGTCCCGGACTGTGCCGCGCACGGCGCCGACCGATGCGCCGTAATACTGCATTCGGCCGCCGAAACGGTGCCGCATGTCCTCCGCCCGGTACCAGGAAGACTCGCGCTGCAAGGTGTCATCCACGAATTCTCCGGCAGCACTCACCCGCGCATTCTTCCGGGCCGGGCGCCGGAGCGTCCAACTGCCGCCCTGGGCTCCGGTCCCACGTTTCGAGACGGCGGCCGGCATCGTATTTCCGGCCGCCGTCACAAAAATCTTCCCGCAGGTCAGTTCGGGGAAACGGTTGGACGCCGCGCCGACGACCGGACCGGCGTTTTGCGGCTTTTGGTAACGATCAAGTAACGTTGACCCCTGTTCCGCTAGGGACGGCCCCGCTGGGGCCTCCGGGGGCCAGCGCTGGGCTCCGGATGCGCAGGGCGGCTGTTGGCCGCTCCGGCTCCGTCGACCGGGGCCCAGAGATGCTTCGTGCGTTTCTTTTCCACCTAGATTGCGGCTGTCTTCTGCGCGGCAGCCGTTTGCCCGGAGGGGTCTTTTGCTTAAGAGAAACATAGCCATCGCCATTAGCATCGGTGCTCTGTCACTGACCGGTTGCAGCCTCGCTCCCTCCGCGGAACAGGCCTCCGGCAAGGGTGTTGCTGCCGCTGGAACGGTCTCAACCAGCCAGGCCGGCGGCCCGTCGTCAGCGGGCTCTGCGACCGCGAAAAGGGCTTCGGCCGTCTCGTCGTCACACGCCGCCAGCAAGGCTGCCGCGGCGAAGGCCGCTGCCGCCAGGAAGGCTGCCGCGGCCAGGAAGGCTGCCGCGGCGAAGAAGGCAGCTGCAGCAAGGGCCGCCGCAGCCAAGAAGGCTGCCGCCGCTAGCGCCGCAGCCGCTGCCGCCCAGCCTGCACCCGCCGTCGCCGCCCCTGCTCCGGCCACTGCCGTCAAGGCCGCCGTCCCGGCTGCTCCCGCCCAGCCCGCTCCGGCACCGGCTGCTCCCGCCGCGCCGGCGCCCGCCCAGCCGGCACCGGCCCAGCCCGCTCCCGCCCCGGCCGGCAGCGGCACCCAGGCCGCCAGCACCCTTGGCTGGGGAACGGTTGTCGCCGGCGACGAGTTCAACTACACCGGAGCGCCGGACCGCGCCAAGTGGGGCGTCTACAACGGCTCCGGCCATGCCGGCAAGGGCGTCCGCAGCCCCCAGGCCTGGTCTGTCGGGAACGGTGTCGCAACGGTCAGCGGCGACTCGGCCGGAACCACAGGCGGCATGTCGGCGAAATTTGCCAACCAGAAGTATGGCCGCTGGGAAACCCGCATGAAGACGAATCAGCGGGATTCCGAGTACCACCCGGTCCTTATCCTCTGGCCCGACAACGCCTCCTCGAACTGTGCGGAGATCGACTACGCGGAGAGCACGTCCGAAACGGCCCTGGTGAAGTTCTTCCTGCACTACGCATGCAGCGGCAGCAGCAAGCAGACCTACTCCTCCAAGCCTGTAGATACCACCCAGTGGCACAACTACGCGGTGGAGTGGACTCCTGCCGGCATCACGGGCTACATCGACGGCGTGAAGACCTTCACCGACACCAACCCGGCCCACCAGCCCTCCGGCAGCATGCACCAGACGCTGCAGCTCGACTGGTTCCCGGACGGTACCCGGACCACGCCGTCCCAGATGCAGGTCGACTGGGTCCGCGTTTACAAGTAAAGCGCGTTTACAAGTAAATACTGACTGAGATGAAGGGTGTCCGTTCAAAAAAGCGGGCACCCTTCATCATTGCGCGGTCGGGCTTTTCTGTCCGGCTGTTGCCAGCCGGTTCCCGACCGCAACTGGGTGGCAGCACGGGGTGTTCTCAGGGTTGGGAACGCCGGGATCTGCTACCTGGTCTTCGTTCTCGGGTGGGTTCAAAAAAGTTTTTTTGGATCCGTCTCCATACGGGGTCGGGACGGCCCTTTATTGTCGTACCCCCTTGGCAGACTGTGTTCATGGAGGTTCTCGGGGATTCGGCACTGGCAGCGGAGGCGCCGCAAGGCGACTTTCTGCATGCTGCCGCGGTTCCCGAAGCCCTTGTTCCGGCCGCAGTTTTCCCTTTTGACGCGGTGCCCGCCGGTTGGCTCACCGGCGAGGTTTTCCCGTTCGATGGCTTCGCCGGGGTTGGGTTCCCCGGGGACGGGTTCCTGGAGGACGGCGTTCCCTTCGACGATCATCCCGACGCCGTGTATCCGGAGGACCCGTTCCCCGGAGGAGAGTATGCCGACGGCGATTTCCCGGAGGACCCGTTTCCCGAGGCGCTGTTTTACCGTTCCCAGTTCACCGGTAGCGGGGCCTCCTGCACGGGCACACCCCGGCCGAGTCTCGACGACCGGATCGGGGAGGTAAAGACTCTTTTGCGGGCCGATCTCACCGCCGACGGTCCCGGGCTGATCGACCAGATCCGGGCGGGCGAGAACATCAAGGCCATGATTGCCGGGCAACAGGCCCGGCTTGCCGTCGCGTTCGAGGCGAGACAGCGGCGGGAACAAGCCGAATTCGAAGCCGGGACCGGCCCAGGGCAGGCCCACCGCAGCGCCCTGGCGGCCGAGGACCTTGGCAGGAAACGCCCCCAAGAACACACGATGGGCGTGGCCGAGCAGGTCGCCCTGGCCCGGGGCGAGTCCCCGCACCGCGGCGGCCGGCTGCTCGGCGTGGCCAAGGCCCTGGTCACCGGGATGCCGCACGCCCTCGGTGCGCTGGATACCGGCCAGCTGAATGAAGAAAAGGCCATGTATGTCGTGAAGGAAACGGCCTGCCTGACCGTCGAAGACCGGGCCGCGGTCGATGAGGAACTCGCCGCCGACACCGGAACCTTCGACGGGGTCGGGACCCGCGGGGTCATCGCCGCCGTGAAGGCCGCCGCCACCCGACGGGACCCGCGCTCGGTCACCCAACGCGCCAGCCACGCCGCCTCGGAACGGGGCGTGAGCCTGCGCCCGGCCCCCGACTGCATGACCTACCTGACAGCCCTGCTGCCCGCCCACCAGGGCGTCGCCGTCTACACGGCCCTCACCCGGCAGGCCGATGCCCTCCGCTCCGCCGGGGACCCGAGGTCCCGGAACCAGGCCATGGCCGACACCCTCGTCGAAAGCATCACCGGCACCCCCGGCGGCATCACCGGCATCGAGGTCAACCTGGTCATGACCGACCGCACCCTCCTCCAAGGCGACACCGAACCAGCAAGACTCACCGGCTACGGCATCGTCCCCGCAGGATGGGCACGGAACCTCCTCAACCCCGAACAGGCACAGGAAACCGCGCACCAGGAAGACGCCGCAAAGGACGCGGTCAAGGACCTGAAGATCTGGCTCCGGCGGCTCTACACCGCCCCGGACCCCGGCGACCTCGTCGCCATGGACTCCCGGCGCAGGCTCTTCCCGCCACCACTGCGCCGCTTCATCCAAATCCGCGACGACACCTGCCGCACCCCCTACTGCGACGCACCCATCCGCCACCACGACCACATCATCCCCTGGCACAACAACGGCCCAACATCCCTCGCCAACGGCGCCGGACTCTGCGAAGCCTGCAACCACACCAAAGAACTCCCCGGCTGGAAAACACAACCCAGACCAGGACCACGACACACCATCGAAATCACCACCCCAACCGGCCACACCTACCGCTCAACCGCACCACCACTACCCGGAACCAGGCTGAGCGGAACTGGGGTAGGTGAATCTGGGGTAGGTGAATCTCGGCTGGGTGGAACCCCCTCGGGAACCGCCGATAGGGGCACTCACCAGTCCCAACACTGCGGCCCAGCGCCGTAGCGCGGCCAGGGCGGGGTGGAGGAGGCCGGCACTGGACGGGTAGTTCCTGACCTATCTTCGGCCGGTATCCGTCCATGTCGAAATGCAGCTGTGAGACACTCGGTCACATGCGCGAACTCGTCGTCCTCGGAACCGCATCGCAGGTGCCTACACGGACGCGCAATCACAACGGCTACCTGCTGCGGTGGGATAGCGAGGGCCTGCTCTTCGACCCAGGTGAGGGCACCCAACGGCAGATGATCCATGCAGGTGTGTCCGCCAGCCAGATCACCCGCATCTGCCTGACCCATGTTCACGGCGACCACTGCTATGGGCTTCCCGGCGTCCTGTCCCGCATGGCGCTGGACGGCGTGAAGCACCCCGTGTACCTGCACTATCCCGCTTCCGGAGAGGACGTCGTCCGGGCACTTGTCTCCGTCGCCTCGGCCGGGATCGACCTTCGCCTGCAGCCCCACTCGGGCGCCGGTGAGATCGCGGCCGGGCTGGAGGTGCGGCCCCTGCTCCACCGCATTGAGGCGTACGGTTACCGGCTGACCGAGCCGGATGGCCGCACCATGTTGCCGGAACGGCTGGCGGCGGCGGGCATCACGGGTCCGGACGCCGGGCGCCTGCAACGCGAGGGAGTGCTGCGGGGGGTGCGGTTGGAGGACGTCAGCATTCCACGCCCCGGCCAAGCCTTCGCCTTCATCATGGATACCGCACCCTGTGAGGGCGCCGAACGTCTCGCCGCCGGCGTCGACCTCCTGGTCACCGAATCCACATTCAGCGACGACGACGCCGCTTTGGCGGCGCAGTATGCCCACCTAACGGCGGGGCAGGCCGGGGATCTGGCCGCCCACGGCGGCGCCGGAAAGCTGGTCCTCACCCATTTCTCTTCCCGGTACGCAGACGTGAATATCCTGGCCGGGCAGGCCCGGGCACGGTCGGGAGGGACCGCCGTCGTACCTGCCAATGACCTGGACCGGATCAGCCTTCCCAAGCGGCAACGGCCGCCATCATGACCGGCGTCGAAAGGGAGCCCGCAGAAAAAGTAGAATTAACCAGACATGCAATGTTCCTACTTCGATGCCGCCCGCTGCCTCTCCTGCACCCACATGGGCAGGCCCTATGACGAACAGCTGACCGGCAAGCAGCTGCACTGCCAGACGCTCCTAGCCGACCACACGTCCCTGGCGTGGCTGCAGCCTGTCGCCAGCCGCGAATCCGGCTTCCGCAACAAAGCCAAGATGGTGGTGGGCGGAACGGCCAAGAACCCCACCATCGGAATCCTTGACGCCGAGGGCCGGGGCGTGGACCTGCGCGAATGCGGCGTCTGCTCGCCCGGACTGCTCGCCTGCTTTCCCGTCCTGGCTGCGTTCATCACCCGGGCCCACCTCACGCCCTATGATGTCCCGCGGCGCAGCGGCGAACTCAAGCACCTGATCATCACCGAGTCCCCCGACGGCGAGATCATGCTGCGCCTGGTCCTGCGTTCCGAAAAGCTGGTGCCCCGCATCCGGGAGCACCTCCCCTCGCTCCTGGCCGCCCTGCCGCAGGTGAAGGTTGTGTCGGTCAACCTGCACCCGGAACACAAGGCAGTACTGGAAGGCGACCGCGAGATCCTGCTCACCGAGCAGTCAACGCTGCGCATGCGGGTCAATGACCTCGATCTCCACCTCCGGCCGCAGAGCTTCTTCCAGACGAACAGCGAGATGGCCGCGGCCCTGTACCGGCAGGGACGCGAGTGGGTCAACGAACTCTCGCCAGCGTCGGTCTGGGACCTGTACTGCGGCGTCGGCGGCTTTGCCCTGCACTGCGCTGACCCGTCGCGTGACGTCACCGGCATCGAAACCAGCAGTGAAGCTATCGTTTCGGCCAAGCTAAGCAGCGACGAGGCAGGGCTTGAGCGTATGAGCTTCCAGGCCGGAGATGCCACGGCCTTTGCCGTCGCTTCGGCCCAGGAGCCTGAACTGGTGATCGTCAATCCGCCACGGCGGGGCATCGGCAAGGAACTGTGCGGCTGGCTTGAAGAGTCCTCCGTGCAGCATGTGGTCTACTCGAGCTGCAACGCCCAGTCGCTCGCCCGCGATCTCGCCGCACTCCCCTCTTTCACCGCACGGCGGGCCCGCATACTGGACATGTTCCCGCAGACCACCCACTACGAAGTGATGGTGCTGCTGGAGCGGGCCTGAACGGTCCGCATTCTTGATCCGAACATCGGCAAAAGTTTCTCCCGTCTTGAGGTCCCCGCGGGAAAGTGTCCGGTAAGCCGCGCAGCAGGGCCGCGGCACGAAGCGACGGGCGAGGCATGCAGGGGACAGCAGCAGGCGGTGTGAAGTGACCGGCACAGAAGACATTCCTGTCCTGGACGCCGGTCCGCTGCAGGTCCTTGCCACGGAAGTGGGTCCCGCCTTCGCAGAGGCCTTCATGGACGACTACCTGCAGATGTTGCCGGAGCGGGCGTCGAAGATCCTGCGCGGCCTGGCCGGCGGTGATCCGCGGATGGCGGCCGACGCCGTCGTGAGCCTTAGAGCGACCTCCGCCATGGCGGGAGCACTGCGGCTGGAGCGCTGCTGCAAGGAACTGGAATCCCGCATCCGGCGCGGGCAGCGGCTGGAACCGGACGCGGTCAGGGCAGTGCTGTACGCCAACATCCGGCTGCTGTTGCGTGAAGCCGGACGCCAGGGGCACCTCCCGCAGTCCAGGCCAAAAGGCCAGGACGCTAAGCCGCAGGAGCCGAAACCGCAGGAGCCCAACTAGACAGGAGCCGGACTAGAATCGTCGGACAAGATCGCCTGAAGAGCAGCCGAATGGCTGAACCGTTTACAGGAGGATTCATATGAGCCGCACGAGCACCAGTCCAGTCGCCCCGGTCGCCGCCTCAGCCGCACAGACCATTTTCCGCGTGGGTCTGGGCAGCGTCCTGATTGCCCACGGCACCCAGAAGCTCTTCGGCTGGTTCGGCGGCGGCGGAATCGAGGGCACCAGCAAAGGGATGCACGCCATGGGGTTCCGGCCAGCCAAGCCAAGCGCAGTGCTGGCCGGCCTTGGCGAAGCGGGGGCCGGCCTGGCCCTCGCGCTGGGACTTGGAACGCCGGCTGCCGGCGCCGCTGCCGCCACCACCATGGGCGTTGCTGCCAGCGTGCACGCCCCCAACGGCTTTTTCGCCACCGAGGGCGGCCTCGAATACCCGGCCGTCCTCGGCCTTGCGGCAGCGTCCTTCACGATCGGCGGGCCGGGGAGCTTCTCCCTCGATTCCCTCACCGGCCACGTCCTGGACCGCCCCTGGATGCGGGCCTTTGCCCTGGCCGTCATTCCGACCGCCATCGCCATTCAGGTGTACCGCCGCCAGAAAGCCCTGGCCCACGACGCATCCGGACCGGACTCCGGAGGGAGCCCGGACGCCGCAGGTTAGGCGGCTAGACGTACTTCTTGAACCACGCCAGTGTGTCGTTCCAGGCGGCCGTTGCCTGCTGCTCGTTGTAGCGGTCGCCTGTGTCGTTGTGGAATGCGTGGTCGACGCCGGGATAAACCTTGAGCTGGTTCCGCACGCTGGTGGCGGCGAGGGCATCCCGCAGTTCCGGCATGGCGCCGGTGATCCGGTCGTCCAGCTCGGCGTAGACGCCAAACACAGCGGGTTTGATGGCCGGAACTTTGTCCAAGTCGGGTGCCGGCCCGTAGAAAGCTGACGTGGCTTTGAGGCCGGTGATCTCCACCGCGGACTGCCAGGTGATGCCGCCGCCGAAACAGTAGCCGGTCATGGCAATCCGGCCAGGCTCCACGAAGTCCTGCTTCTGCAGGTAGTCGAAGCCCGCTGAGAAGTCCCCGACGTGCCGCTGGGCGCCGGCCTGCGTCAAAGCACCCGGAATTGCGTCCCGGTCCAGGCTCGCCGTGCCGCCTTCCCTGCTCAGCAGGTCGATCGCCAGGGCGGCATAGCCTTCCTTCGCGAAGCGCCGGGCCACGTCCTGGATATGGGGGGTCAGCCCGCGGTTCTCATGGCAGACCAGGACGGCGGGCCCGGGCTTACCCGACTCGGGCCGGGCGAGGTACCCGCTGATCTCGGTGCCGGCGGACGGGAACTTCACTGTCGCCGTCGTAATCCCTGCCGCACCCTCGGGAACGGACAGCGGGCTCTTTGCCCCCGGAACAGCGCCACCGGAGGCGGTTCCCGTCGCGGAACCGGATGTGGGTATGGGGGTGGGCATGGGATCGGTGCTCCGCGGAACTTCCTGCGGCGTGCAACCGACCAGGAGCATGGCGGCAGACGCGGCAGCCATGCTGCCGGTGATGAAGGCCACCCGGCGGGTGAAGGTGTGGTGACTCAGGGCCCCGGCGCGGTAATCGTCGAAAAATTCCTCGATCAGGTACTTCTCAAACTTGCCAAGCTGGGTCATCACGGCCTCCTGGAGTTGGTGCCGCCTATCCTCCTCCGACCGCCAAAACCGGGCAAGGGCACCCCCGGACTGTCAGGCGTGCACGCCGCCTTTCAGGCCTCTGGCGTAGGCGGCCTGTCCCGCGTGCTGCAGGCAGTCGGCAACTATGCTGACCAGCCGGACGCCGAACGTGACCGGCGGGTCCCAGCGGGTATCGACGACCCGGTCAAGGTCATCATCACCGAGGTTGTTCAGGACGTCGACGGTTTGCCGGTGAACGGCGTCGTAGTACTCGAGCAGGAGATCCCCCGGGGCCCGCACGGCGTCGACCTCGTCGGACGAATGGCCGTAGCCGGTGTCCCGTTCGGGGAGCGGCAAGCCAAAGCGGCCAGCAAAGCCCTGCGAGGTCCAGACCTCAGCCAGCCCCGCAGCCGAAGCGACCTGCGCGTCCTCCCCCCGGCTGAGGTGCCAGATCAGCCAGGCAATGGAGTTTCCGTTGCCTGATGGACGGCGGATCAGGGTATCGTCGTCGATCCCGTTGAGCGTGGCTTCCACGATTTCACGGATGCGGCCAAAGGCGTCCAGCAGCAGTTCGTTGGATTTCATTGGGTCCCCTTACATTTGGCTGTGGGCGGCGACGGCGGGATCAGAGCCGATGCGGGCGCCGGCCTCAAGGGCGGCGATCGCGTTAATCTCGGACGGTGACAGCACGACGTCGACGGCGGCCAGGTTGTCCCGCATGCGGCCGCTGTTGGCTGACTTTGGAATGACGATGGTGCCTTGGGCGAGGTGCCAGGCCAGTATTACCCGGGCCGGGCTGATGTTGTGCTTGTCTGCGGTGGATGTCACTGCTCCAGCGTTCAGGTCAGCACCCTGGCCCAGCGGGCTGTATGCCTCGACGGCGATGCCCAGGGTGCGGCTCTTCGCCGCCAGTTCGGGCTGTTGGAATGTCGGGTGCAGCTCAAACTGGTTGACGGCCGGAACCACTTCCGCCGACTGGAGGAGCGTGTCCAAATGGTCCGCCAGGAAATTTGACACGCCGATCGCGCGGATCTCGCCGTCTGCGTGCAGCGACTCCATGACTTTCCATGCCTCGTTGAAAAGGTTCCGGGACGGCACCGGCCAGTGGATCAGGTACAGGTCAACGTAGTCGACGCCCAATTCGCGGCGGCTGTTCCGGAAGGCTTCCCGGGCTGTGCCCTGCTCGCCGTTGCGCAGCTTGGTGGTGAGGAAGATGTCCGCACGTGGGATTCCCGAGGCGGCAATTGCGGCGCCGACGGCGGCCTCGTTGCGGTACGCCGCCGCCGTGTCGATGTGGCGGTAGCCTGCTTCCAGGGCGTCCTCCACAATGCGCTGGGTCTCCTCCGGCGGAACCTGGAAGACGCCGAAGCCGAGCTGCGGGACCTGGACGCCGTTATTTAGGGTGACATTGGGAACGGTGCTGGCAGGAGTCACAGGCATCCTCGAATTCTTCCGGCGTACGGGCGGTCTCCCTAAAGTATGCCTGCCAGGGAGGTCGCGCGGGCCACCTGGACCATTGGTATGACTCCCAAGAAGACATGCGCCCAACACGGCCAGCGCAATAGTCCAGGTTGTTCTCTGCCGTTTCAGGCCCGCTGCAGGATGCTCTCCCAAAACCATTTCACATCACGGCGCCGGCCCGGCGCCATACTGGTGTCGTAGCCTGACGGCAGCGCCATATCGAGGGGGAAGCCGTGAACAGAGAGACGAGCCAGAGCGGGCCGCACTGGCGGCGCGTTATTGCGGCCCTCGCCAACCACGACGCGCGGACGGCCTACGCACAAATCGTGCTCGGCGTCCCCGACACGTCCACCGGGCCGGCCGGCCGACGGCGGGACCGGGCCATCGCCGCCCTGCTCGAAGCAGGCCTGGTGCAACGCATTGGCAGCAATGGACTGGCGGTGTCGGAGTCGATCTTCCGGGACCTTCTTACCCAACAGCCCAAACGTCAGGCACAGACAGGAGTGGCCCGGTTCGTGCGCCTTGGCCGGATCGACAGGTATCCGGCCAACCAGGCGGAGCGGCGGGAGCTTCTGGCCTGGATTGCCGGCGATACGTTCGAGCCGGGCGAGGAACTCACGGAACGGCAGGTCAATGAGCGGCTCCTCAGTTATACGGACGACGTTGTGCTGCTGCGCCGCTACCTGGTCGATTCCGGCGCGCTGGACCGTACGCCGTCGGGATCCGCCTACTTCCGCCCAAAAGAGGGGTAGGTTCAGTCCCCGCGCGCCTTCCGGGTAGCGGCATCGTTGGCTTTCTGCAGCGCCTCGACAAGTTCGTCCTTGCCCATCTTCGAACGTCCCTCGATGTTCAGTTCCTGGGCCAGCTTGTAGAGGTGGCCCTTTGAAGCGTTCGCGTCGACTCCCCCGGCGGTTGGCGCCCGGGAATCCATGCCCTCCTCCGCGTGCTGGTCTGAGGGGCCGCGATTCTCCTTGGCCTCCCAGTGGTCGCCTACTTTCTCGTAGCTGTGTTTCACTGCTGCGAAGGCAGTCCGGGCGGCACGGCCCTCGTCGTTGCCATAGGACTCCAGGGCTGAATCGTAGGTTTTCGCGAAAGTGTCCTGGGCTTTCTGCTCGGAACGCTGCAGCGTCGAGGGAATTTCGTCCTTGCGGGCGTGATCGTTCCTGCCGGTCTTAGGCATGCCACCACACTCCTTCATCAGCGGGCTAATCGGACGAATCCAGCTTGGCACTTCTGCTGCAGTAGAGGCACATGTTGCGAGGCTGACTGCCCAGCATTCTCATCTGTCCGAGTCACTAACAGCCATTCAGACCGCAATCGAAGCCCGGCTGCGGGACGATGGACTCAACTACCACCTCGTCAAAGGCCGGGTGAAGAGCGCCGAGTCTGTCAAGGGGAAGTTAAGCAAGATAAACCCGGAAGGCACCTTGAAATATCCGAACGGGTTGGACGACCTGGACGATATTTTGGGCGTCCGCGTGATTACTTACATTGAGCCCGACGTCGCCAACGTTGTAGCCGCCCTGGCTGGCCAGTTCCGGGTTTTGGAGACCACGGACAAGAAGGCCCAGCAGGTTAACCGCGGCGTCCTCGGGTACGCGGCCCACCACTTAATCCTTGAAGTCAGCGGGGACAACACACCGATTGGATGCGCCGGATGCATCGTCCAGCGCTTTGGGGTCCAGGTGAAAACTGTCCTGCAACATGCTTGGGCGGAGTTTGAGCACGACGTCCGGTACAAGGCCGTCGGCGCCATTCCGCCGGCAATCGACCGTGCGTTTACCCTCGCTTCCGGCCTCATTGAACTCGCGGACAACGAATTCGTGAAAATACACGAGGCTGTTGCCCGCGAAGAAGTCAGTCTGCCCGCCGACGCAAAAAGCCGCGCCGAGCCCATAACGTCGGATGCGCTGGCGGAGGTTCTATTGGCCGAACTCCCGGACCACCCGCGAAGCAAAAAGGAACAATACGACTGGCTGGTGAATCTCCTCAATGCCATGAGCATCACAACCGTGGAAGAGGCTGTGGAGCTGATCGGCAATGCGGACTGGAACTTTGTGCGGGAAAGAATGGCCTACAAATTTCCCGCCGGACACGTGCGGATTGTCGATGATCTCCTTCTCAAGGAATTCGGAGACCAGTACATCGAGGAAACGAAGGCCCTCGGTGATGACCCCGGCCGTGCATCAAAGCTTCGCTTCCGGCTCAGGAAGCTTGAGTCTTCCTAGCAGCCACGGAGCATCCGCGTGCCCGGCGCTACGCATCCTCCGAATCCAGGTCCAAATCCGGGAGGTCCAGCAGGCCCAGGTCCTCGAGCACCGATGCATCCTCATAGGTGGTCGCGATGCACCGGACCAGGGCCGGCGGTACCCGGAAATGCGTGTCGATTGTCAGAATTCCCTGCCCGGCGAGCGTTTCCAGTTGGCCCAACGCCGCAGTTTTCAATGACTCGACCGTGGCTTTCTCCTCTGGCGACGCTCCCTTCCGAGGATCCAGCACAGCGTCCGCCCGCGGAGGATCTTCCGACGCTGCCGCGAGAAGGATCGACGCCACCGTTGCGGCGACGAGAACTTCCCACGGCCGTTCAGGGTCATAGTCGAGCACGGAGGCCGAGATGAACTGCTCGACGAAGAACACCAGTTCCTCCAGCCGGTCCGAGGTGGGGCCGGCCTGGAAGTAGGCGGCGGCTTGCGACGGCACTGCCTTCGTTGGGCCGATCTTGATCAGCTCGGTGCGGGCCAACGTCTCCCACACCTGCGCCAGCAACGGCACCTCATACATGCTGCGGACCGTCGGCACGGGCTTCTCCGCAACGCCGCCGCTGGCCTGCGGGGCTCCGGCCTGCCTGGGTCCGCCCCTGGCTTTCAGCCCGAGGCACGCAGCCGCCGCTTCGATGTCCTTGGTCCGGAGCGCCCCGGTTGCGGTCACCGGCTTTGCGTCGCCGATCCACTGCAGCAAGGCCGTGGTCCGCTGGATCAGCGGGAGTTCCGAAAAGGCCTTCACGGCGTCCTCGTCGGAGATGACCGGCACGTCAACGAGGGCCCATTCCTCGGTCTCCCCGAGAAGGGCGTTGAGCAGGTCAAGGACGTCGGCGAGCTGATCGGCTGAACCGGACCAACGGTCCGTTTCCTCGAGGAAGTCCACGAACCCGTGCACGGCGGCGATGACAAACTCACCCCGGTCGTCGTCGTCTTCATCTCCCGCGGTCGCGGCGAGGTCGGCAGCGAGCGCCTCGGCCAAAATCACAGGGTCAAGGCTTGTCAGGTCGGCAGCAGCCACCCGGTCCATGTACCGGCCCATGACACTTTCTATGGCCGCCAGGCAGTCCAAAGCGGTGGCGGCAGCGCCGGGCGTGCCGTCATCGAACCACCTAACGAAAGCCGGCGCGAGCGAGTCCACGGCACGTCCGGCCCGGAACGAGCTCAGCGAGGCGGGCGAAGAGGCACGTGCGCCCGAACCCGATCCGCCGGCGCCACCCTTGCGCTTATTCCGGTTCCTGCCGTTCTTGCTCATGCTGCCCCTAATGATTGCACCTTTGGTTCTTACGACGACGGTACTGGCTTTTCGGGTGAGGTGCCGGTTGGCGGACCAGTCCCGGCCGTCCTCCCCCAGCCTATGCGCCGTCCGGCAACGGTCACCTGCCGACACCCGCGAAAATCAGCTGCCGCCGTCGACGGCTGCCCGTAATCCGGCCGAAAGAACGTCGGCGAGGAACGCAAAGCGGTCCACCGGGACGGTTGCCACGGCCTGCTGCGCCGCAGACAGGTGGGGGAAACTCGGCCGAGGACGGTGAGTTCGAGAGCACCGAGGGCGGCCTGTCCGTGATCGCCGGTGCACTGTCGCAGGCAGAATGCAGGGTGGTGCGCCAGTACGACGTCGGCGGCCACCAGGTGTTCTTCGGACAGGTGGTGGCCTGCCGCGACCGCGACGGCGAAGGCCTCGCGTTCAACGCGGGGAAGTTCGGGTCGTTCCGCGACCTCCACCACGACGCCATGCCCTGGACGTTCTAACACGCGGGACGTTCCAGGACACTGGCCGCTCTGGGATACTGGCCGCTGCCGGGCCGTCACCGCGCTCCCTCCGGGGACCGCGGTGACGGCTTTGCCACGTTGGGGCGCAGCACGGCGCAGTTAGGATCCCCGCGTGAGGCTGCGGTTCCGCCCCTGGTAGAGGCGGCGGTAACTGGAGGGTGTGGTGTTGAGTTCGCGCATGAAGTGGAGCCGGAAGTTAGCTGGAGTTCCCAGTCCGGTCCTGTCAGCAATAGCCTGCACGGTAAGGTCGGTCGTTTCGAGCAGCCGGCACGCCTCGGCGATGCGTTGGCCGGTCAGCCAGCGCATCGGTGTTGTTCCCGCCTCCGCCAGGAATTTGCGCGCGAAGCTGCTGGCCGCCCAGCCTGCGTGCACGGCCATGTCGACGACGGTCAGCGGCTCTGCCAGATGCTGCCTCGCCCACGCGCACGTTTCGGCGAAGTGGGCCAGCGGTGCGGCGACCGGGCGTTCGATGAACTGTGCCTGCCCGCCCTCGCGGTGCGGGGCTACGACCATCCGCCGGGCGATCCGGTTCGCTGCCTCGGTTCCGTGGTCGCTGCGGACCAGATGCAGGCAAAGGTCGATGCCGGCAGCAACGCCTGCGCTGGTGCTGACGCCGCCCTCGTCGATGTACAGCACGCCAGGGTCGACGGCGATTGCCGGGTGAAGTGTCTGCAGGCGCTGGGCGTTTCTCCAGTGCGTTGTGGCACGTTTTCCGTCAAGAAGGCCGGCGGCCGCGAGGGCGAAGGCGCCCGTGCAGACGGAAACCACCCGTGCTCCGTTCCCCGCCGCCTCGCGGAGAGCGTCGCAGACGCTGGCAGGAGGATCGGTGAGCGGGCTGAACCCCGGCACGACGACGGTGTCGGCCGACAGCAGGGCTTCGAGTCCCTCCGCAGCGTGGATGGCGTATCCGGTGGTGGTCGGGACCAGGCCGGGTTCGGCTGCGCAGACCCTGAAGGAGTACAGCCGCCGCTCGTCTTCGTGGCCGAAAACCTGCGCTGGAATCGCAAGGTCAAAGGCGACGACGTCCGGCAAGGCCAGCGCAACGACACGGTGCATGAGGCCACTGTACCTACGCGGCAGCCGCCGGGATCCCTGCCGGCAGGATTCTTTTCATACCGGGGATTTTTACCACTCCCCCGTGCTGCCGCCGGTTGGCAGTCTTGGCCCATGAACAACTTTCGGCCATCTGTGTCACCGCCAGCCTCCAACGCTTCAACCCGGTCCGCATCACCTGGCCGGTCCGAGCCGCAGCGCCAGGCGAAAACAGCAGGCCGCCGGCTTCGCAGTCTGGGGTTGGCTGCCGCCATCGTGGCGGGTCTCCTGTTTGCCTCCACAGTTGCCAACTTCGCCATGAACCATGCGGAGCGGACCGCGAGCGCGCCGTACGGGCAAAGGGTGCAGACCAGCCATGGTGCCCTCAACGTCGTCCGCACACCGGGGAACGGAAGGACAGGACAGTCCATTGTGCTGCTCAGCGGGCTCGGTACGCCGGCGCCGGCGCTGGATTTTGCACCGCTCATCCGGGAGCTGGGGGACTTCGACGTCGTCGTTGTGGAGGGCTTCGGCTACGGGTATAGCGACCAGCCTAGGGTGGAGCGCACTGTCGAGAACATTACCGCCGAGCTGCACGAGGCCCTGGCAAAAGCGGACGTGCCGAAACCGTACATTCTTGGTGGCCATTCCATCGCCGGTTTCTACACGCTCGCGTACGCCAACCGGTACCGGGACGACGTCGCTGCGGTCGTCGGCATCGACCCCACAGTACCCGCCGTCCCGACTCTACATGCGGACCAAACCGGTGTCCCCGCCGTCGGTATCAACTGGGAAGGCCTGGTGGCTGCCAGTGGCCTGCTCCGGTGGGCGGCCATGCTCGCACCCGGCCTCGTGGAGCCGGACGGCACCGCCTACACAGCCGGTGAACGGGAGCAGATGCGTCGCATGGCCAACTGGAACTTCGGCAACCCTGCCGTCGTCGACGAGACCAACCGGATCGCTGACAACGCCCGCAAGGTGCAGCCGCTGCGCTATCCGGCCGACCTGCCCGTGCTGATTTTGCTGGCTTCCGCGAAGGAAACCGCTCCGGACCCGGCGCTGCACGAGAGCCGGCTACGTAATGTCCTTCACCATGAAATTGTGATGCTCCCGGGCGGGCATTACCTGCACTGGACCCATGCACCAGAGATGGCCAGCAAGATCAAAGCCTTCGTGGCAACCACTGGCAAGTGATCAGAGAACGACGGCGGGCGCCCCCGCGCCGTCGTCGGCATCAGGACCTCACAACACCGGCGGGCGGTACTTGGCCGGGCGCGGGGCTAATGGTGTCACCGTCCAGGAGTTGCTGTTCGCCGCGCACCACCTGATTGACGTAACCGGTGAGGCGGTTCGCCTCGTCGCGGTAGTCGCCGGGGTCGGCGAGGGGCATCGTCGCCTGGACAAACAGGGTCCCGTTCTTGGCCGCCACACGGAGGAAATGGGCGGGGCGCCGGCCCTCCGTGATGATCGTGGCAATCACGGCAAAGCTTTGGTCAGCGTCGGTGAAGGCCGAGGCCCGCTGGTACGTCGCGGTGAACGAGCCATCCTCTATCGTCAGGTTGGCGGGGGAACAGTCCGGCAGCTTGAAAATGGAGGGGAAGGCCAGCGCCAAAACGGCATCACGGTCCGCGGTGACGGCGACGAACACGGGCTCGGCACGGGTTCCGCTGAAAGTCCCCGCGGCCGGCAATCCCGCGGTCATCAACATGCCCCACGCCAGCACCCCCGAGCACTCGGCCGGACTCACCCGTGCCGCACCCGCACCGAAATGCAGGGACTGATTCTGGTCCCACAACGGTCCCCCGGTAAGGACCTTGCCCGAAGCTCCGCCCGGCCCTGCCACCAGACCGGCCAAGGCCTCCACCTCGGCCTGGGAGAAGAGGCGGGCGCCTTTCGCGGGAGCAGCCCCTGAGCTGGTGGTTCCGGCCTCGGGAACTGCGGCGTCCCGGCCGACGTCGACACCGTCCACCGGTGCGGGCGACGCCGAAATGGGCGATCCGGGCGCTGTCCCGCCAGGTACTCCCGGAGCGCAAGCGGTCAGAAGGCACATCAAGAGTGCTGTCCCCCAAAAACCGCGACCTATCTTTCCCGGCGCCATCATGCTGCCCCCCAACCTCGACCTTTGGCTCCGTCATCTCCCGCGCCGCAACTCCCCCGCATCCCGGGGGGCAGGGATTCTTGTATCAGTACGCTCCTCTGCACTCCCCGCGGGCAAAGCTTCCTGGCAGAGAAGGAAGCGTCCACCAGCAGCGATGTGACCCGTCAGGGTACAGTATCTGCGTCCCGGGCTTTTTCTGCCTCGTAGGATCGCAACCCATGTTTCACGCCCAAGCGAATGATCCAGTACAGCAGAGTTGCACCAAGAGCCACGGGCAGAACGAAGGTAGCCACGGCGATGACCGAAAGGATATCCAAAAGCTTTTCCCCTATGCGCTTTTACGGACAGCTTCTCACAGCGCTTGCCTATGGGAGCACCTGCCTACGGGTTGATGGCCACAGCGTCGCCATCGCATGTCACCAGGAGGCCCGCGCCGGCAGCACTCAGCCGGCAATCCTGGTCCTCGACCCTCGGCCAGCCTGAGAATTCCGGCGCTTCGCGGCTGAACTTGTACGTGAAGTCGTCCTGCTCCGTGTAGATGAGCACGACATCCCCGTCGAAGTCGTCCTGAACGACGAGAACGGACTGGCCTTCCGGGGCCGCCACCTGTACATAGTCGCCAAAGCCAACGGCTGCCAGGACCCCGGGTGCGAGATTGACTTGCCAATCTGTGAGCGGACCGTAGACTCAGCCCCATGTCGACTGGGGGAACGAACGCGGTCTGCCGCGCTGAGGCTCTAATTGTTAGCGCGCTGCTGGCGATCAGCATGGCCGCCTGCAGCTATGAGGATGACATCGAGGGGCAGCTGACGGCGGCTGGGCCCAAGAGCCGCCCCGCACCTTCCCTGCCGACGAAGGATCGTGAGGTGCTGAGCGCGGAAGCAACCAACTTCGCCGAGCTGAAGAAACGCCTTGCGGCAGCAACCGGCTCTGTGCTTATTGACGATTCCGGACCGGCCGACGGGCCGGGGGTGGGCTTCCGAAAGTCCGCAACAGTGAAGGTTTCCGGGGCGTACAGAATTACAGCGGCGTGCGTTGGCATCGACGGCGTGCAGATGCTCCTCGACAAGGATCCAGGAACCGGGGCAGAGCCAATTTCGCTCACCGTCGATTGCTCGGAGGTCCTGTCCCAGGTCGTAGAACTGCAGGCCGGATACGTTGGCGTCAGCCTGATACGGAATGATCCAACAGGTCCATGGACAGGCGCCGTGGCCGGAATAAAGATCGCCCGATGAGACGTCCCGTTAAAGTACGCCGGCTGGTTGGTCCTGGGTTCCTCTGCCTTCATCAAGGGATGGTTTATTGCAGTCGCGTTCTGGGCCGTACCTGTATGCCTGATCGTTGTCCTGCGGGAGTTGACGGCCGAGCCGGCGGAGAGCAGCCCTACCAACGTGGCGGGCATCGCGCTTTATGGTGCTGTGGTACGCGTTCGGAATCGGCCTTGTGTTCGCCGCGCCGCTGGCACGGGCACTCAGTTGCCTCCTCCGCCCGGTGCCCAATCAATGGATCCACGTTGCCGTCTTCTTTGCCGTGCCGACACTGGTGTTCTGGGTCCAGGCCGGCAGCTGGCGCAGCCGTTACCCGAAGTCCCCGGTCACTGCGAGACGCTGAAGAACGTTTTCGGGTCGTCGGCGCCCAAGAGATCGTGATGGAACGGGGCGGCGTCGACCGGCCGGGTGTCCACGAAGAGTACCGCCACCGTCCTTGAGTGGACGACGGTGTACCGGGTTGCTTCCTCCACCCAGGAATGGATCCCGGTGTACTCCTCGACGCATAACCCGTCGCCGAGCAGGCGCCGGTCCTCGAGCAGTCCGTAAACAAGATTCCAGGCGAGATCCATCAGTTCGTGGATCGCCGCCTCCACCGTTGGAGCCGTCATGCCCTCATAGTCCCACCAGGCACTGACACCGTTACGGAGGCAATCCGCGTGTCATCAACCTCAGAGAGATTTAGGAACGCATTCCCCTCCTTGCACCCGGCTTGAGCAAAGCTTGAGCGACTGTAGGCGGCCGTGTTTTTTCTTGATCGAGTATTGACCGGTACCGCAACGATCCTTGAGGTTCCCCCGCGAGAGTGATCAATACCGGCACAGAAGACCGGTCGCACTCAGTCCGCGGGTCGGACTCCTTCAAGAAACGGACGTTCGCCATCATGGGTCTCAACCTGAACTCCACTACCGGCAAGGTCGTCGTATCCCTGGCTCTGGTCGGCAGCGCAGCAGCCGTCGCCGGGCTGGGCACCTACGGTGCCTTTACATCCACCACTTCCGCGTCCACTGACGTCTCATCCGGCACGGTGTCCATCGCCCTGGGCTCCGGCGCTGCCAACCGCCTCAGCGTGGCCGCCACTGGCCTGGTTCCCGGCGACACCGTCCAGCGCGCAGTCACCCTGACCAACGCCGCCGGAAACCAGGCGCTGGCCGGTATCAAACTGACCACCACGGCACCCACGTCTTCCAAGCTGGACACCGACCCGAACCTGGGCCTGCAGCTGACCATCGACAGCTGCTCCGTTCCATGGACCGAAGCAGGCACCGCACCGGCCTACACCTACTCGTGCACCGGCATCACGAACAGTGTCCTGGCCTCCCGCGCCGTCATCGGCACCGATCTTTCGCTGACCAACCTCACCACTGTCGCGGCCAACAAAACAGACAACCTCCGGGTCACCCTAACCCTGCCCACGGGCGCCGACAACACCTTCCAGGCCAAGAGCAGCACCATCGACCTGGCGTTCACCGGCACCCAGCGCTCCGGCACCGACAAGTAGCCCCCGAACGTCCCCTCCGCCGTCTGACCCCCAACAGCGGCGGAGGGGGCCCATCCCCGAAGGCAGGCAGCCATGGCATCAGCAACAGAAGCCCCTGCGCCCGGCACAGCGAAACCCGAAGTTCCGTCGGCCAACACACTGCGCACGGCTCGCCGCATCCTGGTCCGTGCCGTGACCACCGCGCTCATGGCTGCCGCCGTCGCCGCTTTCCTGTTCCTCGCCGTCGGCCCCCGGTTTCTGGGCTACCAGACGTCCACCATGCTCACTGGTTCCATGGCCCCGCTGATCAACCCGGGCGACGTCGTTGTCTCCGTCCCGACCCCGGTCAGCTCCCTGAAGGCCGGCGACATCATCACTTACAAGATCCCCGTCGGGGACCAGCGCGTCGAGACGCACCGGATCGTCGAACTCAAACGCAACAGCAACCGGACAACGGTGCGGACCAAAGGGGACGCCAACAACGGCGCGGACCCATGGCAGGCAACGATCCAGGGCGACACCGTGGACGTGCACGCCGCCACCGTCCCCTACCTTGGAACGGTGATCCGGTCCCTGCGCGAACCGGCGGTCCTGATCGTCCTGACCTATGGGGCCCCGGGCATCCTAGTGCTGACGCTTCTGGCCAGGATCTGGCGGAAGGGGCCTCGCCCCGTCAACGGGTCCGGGGACGGGGCGGACGGTGCGCCGGCGCACTCGGCTGGCTGAACCGCCGCCCGTACTGGCCCCGGAGTATCTTCTGGAGCTGGCGGAGGGGTCCACAAACGCGGCGGCTGAGTCGTTCGCGGCGTCCTACGCGGCACTGCTGCCCGGGCGCGTTGACCGGATCATACAGAGCGTCGGCACCGGCAACCGGCACAAAGCCACCGAGGCCGCGCTCAGCCTGAAAGCGGCATCGTCGATGGCCGGAGCGCTGAGGATGAGTCACCTATGCGGGCAGATGGAACAAGCCCTGGTCATGGCTGATATGGCGGAGGCTGTAATTGTGGTCCATAACATCAAGCTGCATCTGCCGGACCTTCAGGAAGCCCTCGCCGCCCGCCCGCCAATTACGTAGGCACCAAACCAACAGCCCCCGACGAAAGCCGAAATCCGTGCCCAGTACACGTCAGCCCGCCGACACGAAAAACGTGTGCCGGATCCGGCGTGCCGTCTGCGCCACCGCGGTGGCGATGCTGCTGGCGGGCGGGCCGGCCATCGCCCAGGCAGCGTTCAGCGGCAAGGCATCCGGCCAGCTCACCGCGTCCACTTTGGTCCTCGCCCTCCCCGTCGGCGCCAGCGTCACCGCAACGTGCGGCAGCGGCCGTTCCCTGGACGTCACCCTCAACAGCTACGGAACGGTCCCCCGGGCCACCTCCTACCAGTTCATCCTCCTCGACCCGAGCGGCGCCGCGGTGCAAACCACCAACGGGACATACTCAGCCCACCCGGCAACCAAAGGCACGTGGACGTACCAGGTCCGCGGCAACTATGCGGCCGCCCCTGGCAACGTCTGGACCGGAACCCCCTACCAAGGCACTGTTATCTGCTGAACGTCGCCTTCGTGGTCATCGTGGTGTGTTGCGACAGTGTCTTGTCGGCATCAGCCAGGGAAATGCATGAAAAATTGCACTTGAGCCCCGAGCATAGTGTCGCCGGGCTGGGAACCCGCCCTGCCGTTCAGTGTCTGGAGGTCGACGGCGGACTGGGTTAGGAAGCCATGTCCCGGAGGGTGGACCGCTGGCCCACCGCCGCCGACCGAGTCTAGTGTCCATGCTCTTCCTTGGAAGTACCATGGCGCTCCTTGGAAAGCCATATGGCCGTCCGTTTATGGGGTGGTTCCGTGGGGCGAAATCGGTCGGTGCCGCGAGGGAAAGGTTGCCAGACGGATTCCCGTGTTACGGAGGGCGAGGCCGGCAGCACTGGCAGGCACCAGAAAATGGGAGGCGGGTGTGGCACCTCGCAGGTATGGGCGGAGCTGCTTACGGTGCGTGTTCTCGTAAGCAGCGAACGCCGCGGAATAGTCATCGGGGTGCGACTTGAGTGCGTCGCTGAGGGTTTTCGCGGCAACGATCGCGTTACTGGAACCTTCGCCAAGCAGAGATAGGCAGTCCGCGGCGTCTCCGAGCAGGCCAATGCGGCCGTTGTTCCATCGGGGCACCCGTATGCGGGTGACCGCGTCGAAGTAGACATCGTCCGCGGTCTCCCACTCAGCGAGGACCTGTGGCGAGAGCCAGCCCGCATGCGCGTAGCTGTGCCGGAGAAGTCGCATCGGAGCCTGTCTGTCTTGATGATCAAAGGCTTGGACAGACCGAAATATGAATGCGGCCAACGGTTTCCCCCCGGCCGGGTGGACAGACAGCGAGATCCCCGGCTCGTTGTACATGACCACGGTGCGAGGGTCACCGACGGGCATTAGGGTGCGCAACGTGCCGACGAACATTGCGAAACCACGGGCGAAGTCGGCTTCGGGGCCAAAAGCGATGCGGCGAACATTGGAATGCAGACCGTCGGCACCGATGACAAGGTCGAAGCGGCGCGGCGGGACCTGCATGAACTCGACGTCGACGCCGCCGCGGTCCTGCCGCAGCCGAGTCACCGACTCGTGGTGAAGAATCTCCGCCTGCCCGTGGACGCTCTCCAGCAGGGCGGCGGCCAGGTCTGCGCGCGCGATTTCCACTTCTTCTTCTGGATCGGAGCTCTTACGGGTAGCAATCGCAGCGCGCACGCGCCCACGCCGATCGACGAACACCAGTCGTTCCGTCCGGGTCGCCTGTTCACGGAGCTTTGCCCAGATGCCCATTTCCCGTGCGATGGCAGCCGCGCCCCCACGCACGTCGACGGGGTTCCCGCTCGACCGGATGGCGGTCGCCTTCTCCACGACGGTGACGTTCCATCCGCGCCGCGCCAGCCAATATGCCGCACTCGAGCCGGCGATGCCAGCACCCGAGATCAGTACACTCGTTGCCCTCACGGCAACATTATTGTTCCTGACTCGTTGATCCTCACCAGCCGTGACCGTCAGCCGATAGCGCAGTACATCCGGCCCGTCGATGCTGGCAGGATAGCCGTGTGACGAAGCGCCGGGAGGCTGCCCCGCATCCGGAACGGGCACGGATGTACCGGAGTGGCCTCACCCGCGGCCAGATCACGAAACTGGTCGGAGCCGCGACGTCAAGCGTCGGTGGCCATTGGGCCGCCGCTGGGGCCGCCCACCCGAGATTGCAGTCCGCGCATGAGGCGGCTGCCGCCCTGAAGACAGCACAGACGGCGCCGGCGCTGGCCTACCGGGACGGCCTGAAGACCCTTTCGGTGTGGCAGACTCCGGCCGGGTCATAGGCTGACAAAGCATGGTGGGAGGAGCGGCTCGCGGACCTGGTCGAATGCCGGGCCGCCGGCATTTGGCTGCACCACCAGCGGGCCGACGGCGGGGCCGGAAGCCTCGCGAGCACGGGAAGCCACGGTAAGGCACCGTGCAGCCTGCCGGCAGGTTTGAGCTGAACAGCTGGCCAGGGCGGGGGCTTCATGAATCCGAATACGGGAGGTCTCCTCGCCGCCGCCCCCCTCACCGCATTTGTTCAGCTGCCCCGTACATCCCGTCGACCCGGACGCAGAGCGACGACGGCACTGGCTTGGGAAAATCTTGAGAACACCCCTCAAATAGGGGGTTAAAGCGAGCTTCGCCTCTCAGGTTCACCCCGCGTTTCACAATGTGTGTCCCGCACACTGGTCTTGTCGCTGAAGCAAAGGTAGCCGCGAACCGCAGCTTCAGATCGCCGGGTCCGTGACACTCCCCCAGCTTTCGGGCCCGGCGGACAATCTCTCCTTCAGAGGATAACCAGGATGAAGGCGCATCGATGGCAGCTGAGACGCTCAGGCCAGCGCCCCGCAGCCGGCGGGAGAAAACCTCGAGCAGGCACTCTGCGCCGGCATGGAGGAGCCCTCCGGACCGGTCAGCTCCTTCTCCATCCCCGGCACACCGCAGCCGATAATGCTGCCGGCCAAGAGGCCTACAGCCGCCAAGCGGCGCTGGAAGATCGTCAGCATGGAAACCGACCAAGGACCGTTACAGCTGGCTGCCAGCGAAACAGCGCTGAGGTTCCTGGAGCCGGAAGACGGTCGCTTCCGGCCCTCGACCCTCGATCCGGATGGACCCGACATCAGCGAGGCCCACTGTGAGTTCCACGGCGAATCCACTCATGCCAGCATCCTCGCCCGCGTACGGGACGGCGGCTTTGATGTAGTCGAGCACAGCCAGATCCTCGGCGTTCGGCTCGCTACGTTCGATAAGGAGGGTCTGCACCATGTACACCAGATCGACTCGGCTGATCGTGTACGCGTCGGTGCTGACGGTGAGGGTGCCGGTGTACCGGGGGCCTCCAGGTTCGTCAATGCCATGCTCAGCTCACCAGCTTCCTCCACGACCGGCCTGCTGGCGGCGATCTGCCAGTCATCATGCTCCCGTCCCAGGAAAGTCGAGTACCTCGGCAGCACCAGCGACCACGGCGGCCGGCGAGGTGGCGTCCGCCTCCCCGGTGCCTCCTCCACCAAGCCCGGTTCCAACTCGACCCGCATACCCCACGGCGCGGAAAGGAACCGAGTGCCGCCGTCGAGCGTGACGTCCCAGAATCCATTCCCGAAATAGATAAAGGAACCCGACTCGCCTTCCATACCGGTCTCCGGCATGAATTCCGTGGCGAAACGGCCGGCCAGGACCTCCGGCTCCGCGCCGGCCAGCAGACCGATCAGCTGCTGATGGTTCGGTGTCATCGGTCGCGGCCCGTCAGGACGTACGCTCGTCAATCATTTTGTCCACGGTTTCATCATCCGGGCAGGACCGCTCATCGAAGGGGCACTTGCCGGAGCCCAGCACTCCCCCATGGGCGTGAATGACCTCCACACCTGGTGCAGAATGTGGTTGGGTTCTCCAGGATCACCGCCCCGGGTTCCTCGTAACCGCAGACTGCTTTCCGCCAGTCCAGGTCCCGGCAGCAGACGAAGTGCGCCAGCTCATGGGATTGCAGTCGAGCTTGTACGTCACTTCCCAGGCTGGAAAGTTCCGTGGCCCCGGCGTCCTGGATCTCCGTCGGGCTTTCTGTAGATGCCACCATCAACACCTCTTTTCGTCACCGCCATGCTATCGGCCGCCTCAGAGGCGGACAGGCTTATCCGGGTCCTGCCGCGCCGGAAACGCCAAGACCCGCCGTCACGACGGCGGGTCTTGGCGTGGTGGTTCGTACTGGGCCAGTTTAGGTGCGCTTCCTGGCGCCTGTCCCTGCGTGTTTCTTTATATGGCGGGCGGCCAGGGAAGCCCTGCTTCACGGAGCCCCCGGAACGTGCCAACGTTCGTTGGCCGACGCTTTCGGCGCATGAATGTCAACAGGTGATATTGACGGGCTTGGGGGCGCTCCTCCAGGCGTTCGAGGAGCCAGGCACCCGGCACTGGATAACAATCGAGTAGCTCCAGACGCCGCCGGAGGCGTTTGTTGTTCGTGATCGGGGTCAGCGTGGGAGGGTCTGTCACGCTGAACCGAAACTTGCCGCTGCTGAACCAAGGGCGCCGAGTCCAAATCGTTCCTAGTCAAAGAGATCTGCTTTGTGAGACGGCGTCCCGTCCTGGCTAACCCCCGAAAAGCCTTCGGCCTATTTTGGCAAAGACGCCCTTCTCCAGAGAGGAGTCGATGATGGTGGCTTCGCCCGAGAAATCTGTCCCCCGCTCCGTGACGGGACGGCGGCGGTTGTCCCAGTCGACCGTTTTCAGTGTGGGGTTGTACACAGGCGGCGTTACGCCTGCCGCTTGAAGCGTGTCCAACATCCAAGCCGGGACCTTATCCATCGTTCGCGGAAAGGCAATGAGTTCCGATTTCAGCGTTTCGGCATCGGAGGGCCGCTCTTTTTGACCGGACGACTCAAATAGGCCCTTCGTCAGGATTTCCTCGTCGAACACCTCAAGCCGTCCCGGAGCGTCCGGGTACAGATAGACACGATAGGTCACCCATGTTCCTTCCCCCGGAACATAACACCGTGCGCGCACTTCCAGAAGCCAACTATCCATGGCTTCGTCCGAAAATTCCGTGTCGAAGTCGGGAAAGCCCCATTCCCCGTTCCGCAGTACGTCCTCGTACCGACGGGACATGCTCTGTTGGATGAGGGAGGTGCTGACGATAGCCTCCGCCCCATACCCCGGGCCGCCCTCTGAAAACGCCTCCTTCTGCAGCCTGATCAGGCCGTCGGATATAAAGGCATTGTCAATCGTCTCGCTCTGCCGCATGATGCTTGCCCCCTACGACTTCGGCATGTTGTTGAATGGAATGGTGGTCAACTGTTCTCCTGTGAAGCCATGGCGAAGCCGGAACCTGGCCGGCAGGCCAGGTCTGGCACTGGGAGTCGTTGTCATCGACCAATTCAAACTTACAGGTTGTCCTGCCCCTAATCGCCTCTTCACCTCAGTGACGATGTCCGACTCCACCCTGCCGAATCTGACCGAATCGATTTCCTCGCCTATTCCACGGTTCTGCCAGGAGTGCTGAGGAAAGAGTCCAGCCCGTTCGCCGATAAATCCCAAGGCCGACGGGGCGGCGTGCCCGCCATCGTAGCCTGGCCCGCCGAGCCGCCCGGCCTTGAGCTGCTGCCAGCCATTTCGGTTCGCGTCTCCGACAAGTGTTGACGAGATGTGCCCCTTCGCCGAAGCCAGGTGCCCATGGCTGTCCATTACCAATGTGAAGGTATTGTGCAGGCCGCCATCTACCTGTGCGACAACGTTGTACGTCACGTTCGGCATCGGCTTATTCAGCTCGGGCGACCAGGCTCCCTTCACGCCGGCGTAGGTGTCCACACGTGTCACGGCACCGGTGGCGTCGGTGTAGTACTTCTCTACGCTGTCAGCTTGCAGCAGACCGGTTTCATCCTTCATTTTGCCGCGATGCTCGATGATGTACTCGGTGTTGGGCTTCAGGCCCGTTCGGGCAGCGAAGTTGTCCCTGCGAGAGACCGGGAACGTCTTATCTCCGTGCCGGAGAACAACGGTCTCACTAATGTGATCAGGCCTGACGAACGGTTCCGTCTTGACGCTTGGCGAGGTTGGCCCTGTCCCGGTCGACGGGCGTTCCGGAGGCACAAAGGCCGGCGGATTAGCCTCCCGAATTGACGCGGCTTTATTGTCCAACCAAGTGGCTGGACGCGGCGCGTCGACCGGCAGGGCCGCCCCGTGGGCCAGCGCGTACTGGGTTTTGGGCACTGCATGGTCAACAGTCCGGAGTCCCTCGGCTACCGCTGTCATTGCTGTAGCAGCTGTTCGTTGGGTGCCGGCGACGGTTTCCGCCGCCGTCGATTTTGCTGCGTCCAGCGTTGAGAAGACGGCGACACGTGCATGGGTCATGGTGTCGAGGACTTTTGCTGTCGTCTGAGGCATCAGCACATCGGAGATTTTCAGGGTGAGCGACCCCGGTTTGGCCAAGAATGCTCCGGCTGATTCCAGTCCGCTCGCGGTTCGTCCCAGCGCCGCGGACAGGTGGCCCAAACGTGCAGTGTCCATGGTGGCAATACTGAGTTTCTCGGCCACCAGGCCGGCCCTGCTGACCGCGGTTCCCGATTTCACGGCAGCGCCTGCCCCGCCGCCAATGGCGAAGGAGGCAATTCCGGTTAGCGTTGCACCGAAAGCCCAAGATGCATTTGTCTCGGCCTCTTCCGCGTGCGTAAACGACAACAACTGTTGACGCAAATCGAAGGACGACGGGTTTGAGATCAACGCGTTGATTCCACCCCACGCCGCATCCCGTTTGGATTGGTCTCCTGTCAGGGTCAGCGACCAGACGCCGTCCACAAGCTCCACCGCTCCGGCCCCGATGCCTTGCAGTAAACCGAGGGTGCCGTTCGGGCGGTACGGCACCACCTCCCGCCCCCAAGGGTGGTCGGCATCGTTATTGGCGATGCCGACGGCGGAACCGAGGTTGTACAGGACCTCGTCCACGAAGTTTCCGGAGGGTTTGTGGGCCGCGGCAGGTTCCTGAGAATAGGCTTCGCCACCCGAGACCCCAGCGAGAGCGGACGCACAGGTGTTCTGCGCTTCAAGGTATGCGTTGTAAATGGCCATGGCCTCGGCCTGGAGCTCGTTCCGGCGACCGCTCAGATCGGCGTCCCCTGTCCAGTCCTGATGGACCTCGCTCCTGATCTGTTCGCCTTTCACCATGGTGACTGTCTCGACCTTGGTGGGAAACGACCGGATGTCCGCGTCAAGGGCGTAAACCCTTTGACCGTATTGCTCCAACCGCGCCTTGAGCTCCCGGCATGTGCCCGAAAAACTGGAAAGCGCCGCGGACGTTGCCTGCCCTTGATCCAGTACGCGGGCCGAGACGGGTGTCACCCTGTCGAAGGCGGTGAGCACGATCGGCGCCTCGTCAGAGGCGTACGAGGTTCCCAGCGTCTGCCATTGTCTTGCAGACGCAGCAACTGCCTCATGGAAACCTTGGGTATGCGACTTCAGCCCCGCGGCGGCGGCGTCGAGAGAGTCGACATCGGGCAGCCGGCAACCGGCCGTCGGATCCAGGCCCGAGGGACCGAGTGCGACACATACTTCCGGAGATAAGACCATTGTGCTGAGACCTTCTGTTGCGTCACATCGGTGCCGGGCCGTGGAGACCGGGGCGTGCAGAATGCTCTGAAGTGATAACGGCTGCACTCCGTTGTGAGGCTGCGGCCATCGTGAGGTCGCCTTGCTCGTAAAAGCTCAAGGCTTGGGCGGTCGAAGTGAAAATCGTCCCGGACCGTTCCAGGACCTCGCGGGTCGCTGGGGCGATACCCGCCGTCAGCACATCGCTCAGCGCTGCGAGCACTCCGGCCGCCTCCCCTGGTATGGCAGCGGCAGCCTCGTTGAGTGAAGTTTCGATGCCCGTCAGTTCCGGCTCGACAGCGGCTAGCTGCGTGGCCGCGGACTTGATCGTGGCAGCGCTTGCGGGCACGTCAATGTTCCAGACTCCGACCATGAAAACCAGGTTCCTCTAGCCGATGCTCTGCACCGCGTTGCGGGCAGAGGTGGAGGCCGTGGTTGCGGTTTCGTCGTTCTGGCTCAGCGTGCCGCGGACCAGGGCGATGATCGCCTTGACTTCGGCCGCGGCGTTGCCCCAGCGGGCTTCCACGGCCTGGTACTCGGCGTCTACGCCGTCGGCACGGAAGTCGGACATGGCCTGGTTGATGTCGGACTGGCGCTGCGCGATGAGGCTCTCGAGCTGGGAGGCGAGGGCCTGGATGTCGCCCTGGACCTGGGATGAGACGTTGGTGTCGTACGCGATGCGGTTGGCAGTCATTTTTGTGTCGGAGCCTTAGCGGCCCCTGCTCCGTTTCAGGTTCAGAGAAAGGATTGCTGCGGAAAGACGGCGGGAGCCGGTATTAGCCGGCGCGGCCCTGAAAGCGTGCGGCGTCGAAGTTCGCCGATCCCTCGCCGCGGCGGGCGTTGTCGCTGGCGGCCAGATCGCCCTGCTGGAAGGCGGTATCCATGCCGGACTGGCCGTGGACGATGGAGGCGAGGGCTGCGTTTAGCTCCGAGGCGACCAGGTCGGAGCGGTTTTTGAAAGAGTCAAAGGCGGCTTTGCCGGCACCACTGAACCGGCCCTCCAGCGGTGTAACGGCATCCACGAATCGCCTGACGAGGGCACCAAGATCCTGATGTGATGCGTCGGTCTGCTTGTTGAGGTTGCCCAGGGTGTCAGCACCCATGTCAAAAATAGCCATCGTTCCCCCCAGTAGGAATTAGGACTGCGCCGGCGCCGGTCGGCACCGAACACCGTTAACAGCATGGACAACCCGGATAGTTAAGTCCAGTCGATGCAGTAAACAGGGTAAGAAACATGGCTTGACTTGCACTGGAAAAGTGCCGCGATAGGTTTAAAGGCTGATTGGCACGTCGGCAAGCATGGACATGCCTACGGTGAAGTCTGAAGGGGAACGAAGCATGGCGGAAGACTACGATTCCCGGCTATTGGAGTCCGCGCGTGTGCGGAAGCACCGGCTCGATGATTCCCTCTTGTTCGGCAGGAACCCCGAGGAACGGACCTACACGACGGCGACGGCAAGACTAATGCAGTCACTCCTGCTGGCCGCTCTCATCGCCGCCATCTGTGTCGGCTTTAGCTTTGTCCAGCACCTGCTGGACGAACAATCTGCCCGTCAGTCCGCACGGGCGGCAGGCGTAACCGTTTTTGAGGGGACCCGATGAGCAGCGTCCTGAGTCGGGTCACCGTCATTGCTCCGCACCGCCATCTGGATCTGAGGCTTCCCTCCGACGAACCGGTGGCTTCACTGATGCCCCAAATCCGGACGCTCATGGATGACCGGGAACCCCCGAAAAATGCGGTCAGTGGCAGAGGCGGTGCACTCACGTCGTCAGTATTGACCACGAGTCTGGGCCTCACTCTGGATGGCTCGCTGAGCCTTCGGCAGGCGGGCATCACTGACGGCGCTTTGCTTTACCTGCGCGACGAACGCGACGTGCCCCCGGCTCCCGATGTTTACGACGTCCCTTCCTTTGCGGCGGATGCGACCGAGCGGCTTCCTGCGCTGTGGGCAGGTTCGCTGCGAACCATCGGACTCTCTGCTGTCGCAGGTCTGCTGCTTGCGGGTGCCGGCATATCCAGCGTGCTTCTGGGCAGCCAGAGCGGTTATGACGGCGTTCTCGCCGGGGTTGTCTTCGTCACGGTCGCCATGCTGGCCGGCGCCCTTGTTGGCCGGTGGCGGTCAGTGCCTGCAGGGCTGGCCCTCCTGTGCGCCGGAGTGGCTGTTGCGGCAGCGGCCAGCACCGTCGCAGGGCCAGGCCCCGGGCCATTGCTGCTTACGGCGGCCATTGTCGTTGCCATGGTGGGGTCCGCCGTCGCGACGGGCAGGCATATCCCCTTCCTGTCCTGCGCCGCACTGCTCCTAGCGTTGGGAGGGGCTTGGGCGGTTCTGGCGTGGAGCACAGGCGATCGGGCAGTGGCGGCAGGGCTGGCCGGCATCGCCGCGATCTTCGCGCTGGGTATCGCCCCTCGACTGAGCACCGTCCTGACAGGCCTGAGCGGACTGGACGACGACCAGCGGCAAGGCAAACGCATTTCCCGGAGCAACACCCTCGACGCCGTCCACTCAGCCCATGCAACACTGACCGGGTGGACCCTGACGGCGGCAGCGATTGCCGCGGCTTCAGCGATCGTCACCGCCTCTGCCACGGACCGGCTTCCATGGGCGGCCCTGTTGTCCATCGCCCTGCTCGGATCGCTGACGTTCCGCGGGTATTCCTTACCGCTGCTGGCGCAGCGGGCAGGAATTTACGTGGCAGCAGCGGCCGCCTGCCTGGGCGTAACAGCAGTTTTTGCGCTCACGCTCGGGCAGCCACTGTTGCTCTGCGGCGGCGCCGTTCTGGCCGTGCTCGTGCTGGTTGCCGCGATGGTTCGTGTCCGCCCTCAGGCAGCCGCACGTCTCCGGGTAACGGCGTCCCGCCTGGAAGTGCTCTGTGTACTTTCGACCATCCCCTTGGTCCTGGGACTGTCCGGGGCCTACACACAACTAGGACAGACCTTTGGCTGACCAACCACGCACAGGATTCCCGCTTGGCAGTCCCGCAACCGAGGCACCGGTTTCACCGGAGACGGGCCAGACCCCGCAGCGTCCGACGCCCCTTGGCGGGTTCCCGGGCATGACCCCCACGGCCAACCGGATGACAGACAGCTTGGCACCGGCCACGCGGGCCGACGTGCCTGCAGCCACGCACGTCCCAAGCGCTCCGCGGCCAACCCCGGCTGCCACGGCCCGCCCCGCAAAGACCCGCAGGAACGGCGGGGACACCCTGTGGGAGCGCATCCGTTTTGAAGTCACCGATGCCGTCACATCCGGGGCCTTGTCCGAACGGCTTATCCGGGCGTGCGCGGCGGTTGAAGCGCCGATAACCACGGGACGCCGCATCGTGGTCATCGGAACCGCGGGAGGCGTGGGAACGTCCACGATCACAGCCGTGCTGGCCAAGCTTCTGGGCAGCATCCGCCAGGAGCCCATCATGGCCGTGGACGCCACGGATCAGGCCGGGAACCTGCTCCACTATCTGGGTGCTCCCGGATCGGCTACAGTGTCCGCCCTAATACAACAGATCCAGATCCAGCCGGTCCGAAGCCTTCCCGAAGCCACTGCCAACGCCGCCGCCTGCGGCAACCAGGTCTTTGCGGTGAACCGCCACAACGTGCCCGCATTGGCGGACAACCCGATCAACCCCAAAGAGTGGACGGACGTATCCTCCGCGCTGTCCCGCTTCATGGCTGTGACACTGGTCGATGCCGGCAACGCCCCGCAGTCCCGCCACTCCGCCGCCCTCCTGGAAACGGCCCACGCGGTCGTACTGGTCTCGCCTCCGGGAGACTCTGCAATGGCACGGCGCGCGTCCATCAGGGACGCTTTCACCGGAACGTTCCCGCACCTACAGCAGTTGGAGGTCACGGTGCGGTCCAGGGAACCTCAGGACCGGTTCCTGGCTGATGGGGTGCTGCCGTTCGACCGGCACCTCGCTGCGGGAGGCGGGCTACAGCTCAGCAGGCTGGGCGCCAGGACGAGGATCGCAGCCACCGAAATTGCTGGCATGGCCCTTCTGGCAGCCAACAGAGACTAACGCCATGACCACTCGAATTGTGCACAGGCCCGCACGGACCACGTTGCCCGAACGAACCCCCGAGGCAGTGCAACTGGACCCACCCCCACAGCTTGCCACGGGGGCCGGCGGGATGAACCTGCTGGCCCTGGTTCCCATGCTGGGCGCCGCCACGTCGGTGACTGTCATGATGCTGTTCAGGGGTTCCTCGCTGGCTGGCATCGGGGCGCTCATGATGGTGGCAACGGTGCTGGCATCCGTGGCGCTGATGTTCTCCCAGCGCGGCAAGGCCACGCGGCAGCGGGCAGCCAAACGCCGTCTCTACATGGACTACCTCCGACGCCGCCGGCTGGACCTCGAAGCGGAAGAGCAACTGGCCCGTGCGGAAGCCAATGCCGCCCATCCCCCGGTCGACCGCTTGGTTGAAAACATCGTCAACGACCCGCACCGGCTTTGGGAACGTCGTCGGACCAGCCCTGATTTCCTCGTCACCCGCATCGGTACGGGCACCGTGCCCCGGCGCAGAATCAGCATTCAGGACAGCGGGGACTCCGTCGAACGCCCGGACGCGTTCATGCTGTCCGAGGCCGAAGAGCTGCACCGAAGGTTCAGCAACACCCCCGATATGCCCCTGACTCTGCCGCTCGGCACCGTTTCAAACGTGTCCATTGTGGGTGACCGCGCCACTGCCCTGGCGTTGACCCGGAACCTGGTCTGCCAGCTCGCAGCAACGCAGTCACCCGAGGACGTGGAACTGGCCCTTGTTACCCCCGATGCCCAGCTGGAAGCCTGGGAATGGACCAAATGGCTGCCGCATCTCCAGGAACCTGGAATCCTTCGCCGGGCCGGCTCTCCCGAGGAACTGGCGGTGCTGCTGCGTGGCTCCTTGGACACCAGGGCGGCCGCCCTGAACAGCGCCGCCAGGAACTTCCAGCAACTGCCTCCAGAGGCCCTTCCCCGGCTGGTCATCATCACGGACCTGCCCGGGCAGAACGCCGACCCGATTCCCGGTTTGCCAACCGACCTTCCCCTCTCCAAGCTTGCCGTGACCCGGATCCATCTGCTCACCGAGCAGCAGCAGGAACCGGAACACGTTGACCTTCGACTCACCGTGGCACCGGATTCCCTCACTCTTGAAATGACAGCCACTGGGCAAACGACCAGGGGCACCCCCGACGACGTGCCGCCCGTGATAGCAGATGCCGTGGCCCGCAGCCTCGCTCCCCTGCGACTCTCCGAGCTGTCCCACGAATTCGGCGAACACAAGTCCTCCCGCACCTACGCCGAGGCCCTTGGTCTTGGCGACTACACGGCCGAAGCAATGCTCGGGCTCTGGCAGGCCCAGCGGGGCCCGGATTTCCTTCGCGTCGCTTTAGGCCAGGACGAGAACGGTACGCCCGTGCACCTTGACCTGAAGGAACCGGCGCAGCAAGGCATGGGACCTCATGGGCTGTGCGTGGGAGCAACGGGCTCGGGCAAATCCGAACTGCTGCGCACCATCGTGCTGTCCCTGATCGCCACCCATTCACCCCGAGACCTCAACATGGTCCTCGTGGACTACAAGGGCGGCGCCACGTTTGCCCCCTTTCAGGACGCTCCCCACGTCTCCGGCCTCGTCACCAACCTCGTCAGCGACGCCAGCCTGGTGGACAGGATCTATTCCAGCCTGTCCGGTGAAGTTAAGAGGCGGCAGGAGCTCCTCCGGAACGGCGGCGATTTCGCCCACATCAACGACTACAGGCTGGCCCGGGAACGGGACCCCGGCAAGGCTGCACTACAGGAGCCTCTGCCCTACCTGTTCGTCTGCATTGACGAATTCGGCGAACTCCTCACGGCCCGCTCCGACTTCATCGACCTGCTGCTGTCCATCGGCAGGATCGGCCGCTCGATCGGCATCCACCTGCTCCTCGCCTCGCAAAAGGTGGAGACCGGCATGCTTCGCGGCCTCGATACCTACCTTGCATACCGGATCGCACTGCACACGAACTCCGAGGGTGAAAGCCGCACCATCATCGATGTGCCCGACGCCTATCACCTGCCCACCAGCCCCGGGAACGCAATCCTGAAAGTGGACACATCCGTATTCAAGAGGTTCCGGGCGGCGTACGTTTCCGGGGCCCTCCCCTCACAGGCGGACGAGACCGCCCCCGCCATGCCCACAGCAGCGCCCGTGGAATTCTTTCAATTGGCGGGTAACGGCGAGCGGAACGCAGACGCCGAAGCTTCTCACACCGCCGCAAAGCGCAACAACCCGCAGCCGGAGATAAAACCTGGAACGGCAACGATCCTGTCAACGATCGTCGGCTTCGCCGCCGCGCAACCACGCCAAACCCCTCCCATCTGGCTTCCCCCACTGCCGACCGCCGTTTCCCTCGCCCGAACCGGCGCGTCACTGGACCTCACCTCAACCGGACCACGGCTCGCCCAACCGGCTCACCTGCGCCCCGCCGTCGGGATCCTGGACGACCCTGCCCGGCAGTGGCAGGGACCATGGCACCTGGATCTGTCCGCGCGCGGCGGAAACCTGGCGGTGATCGGCGCCCCGCAAAGCGGGAGGTCAACAGCCCTTCGCACCATCGCCGCCTCGCTCGCCCTCAGCCACAGCGTGCAGGAAGTCAACATCTTTGCCGTGGACCTCTTGGGCAACGCCCTCGCTGGTCTGGCAGATCTGCCGCACTGCGGCGGGGCAGCAGGACGCGGCAACCGGGAACTCGTGCGCAGGACCGTGGAAGAGGTTCAAAGTCTCTTGAACGTCCGGCAGACCATTTTCGACCATCACAAGCTGGACTCCCTCCAGGCCATGCGGTCGCTGCGAAGCAAGGGGGCCCTAAACGAGCTGGGATGCACGGATGTCTTCCTGTTCATCGACGGGTTCGGAAGCCTCAACTCTGAATTCCCGGAACTGGAGGACACCGTTCACGACGTCATGACGCGAGGCAGCACTTTGGGCGTCCACGTGATAGCCAGCGTCCGTAGCTGGTCGGAAGTCCGCATGTCCAGGCAATCACTGCTGGGCAACCGTATCGAACTGCACCTCGCCGATCCGGCAGACTCCATCGACCGCAGGCTCGCCAGTACACTGGGCGCCCACCGCCCCGGCCGCGCACTGACAACCGACAAGACCATAGGTCACTTCGCACTTCCCTCCTTGTCCGACACCCCTGATCCGGATAAGGCCGGACGCGAACTCGCGGACCTCGCCTCCATCCTTCGGAAGTACACCACCGAGACCGCGCCGCCAGTGCGCGTCCTTCCCCAGCTCGCACGGTTGCCGCAGGAGTATGCGCCTGCGGGCGGCAGAATTGCGCTCGGGGTGCGGGAGCACGACGCCGGCACAGAGGAGCTCGACCTCTTCACCGCCGACCGTGGCGCGGTCATCTTCGGGGACCCGGAAACAGGCAGAACCAACCTGCTGCGGGCCGCCGCAGCCCAACTGATCGCCTCCCACAAACCCGGCGAGCTCGCCTTCGCCGTCTTCGACCCGCGCCAGCAACTGCAGGACTTCATTCCTGACTCCTATCTGGGCGAATACGCCGCGAACGGCCAGCGTGCCGCACAACTCGCCGACTTCGTTGCCGGACAGGCCCGCGACCGGCTTGGAGACGGGGAAAGCACACCGGTCCGCACACCCCGCATCGTGCTGCTTGTCGATGACTACGACATCCTCGCGGCAACCGGCAACCAGCCATTGCGATCCCTGGCTGCCTACCTTCCGTCCGGCGCCGACATCGGGCTCTTTGCGCTGGTCACCGGCAGGACCAGCGGCGCCGCATTGACCGTGCACGATCCCTTCATCTCCAGTCTCAGGGCAGCAGGAGCCCCCGTAATTATGTTTTCCGGTGACCGGTCCGAAGGGGTCATCGCCAATGGTGAAAGGCCTCTTCCCCTGGCAACAGGACGGGCCAGGATCCTGCGCTCGGGCCGCCCGCCGGTAATGCTCCAAACCTTCCATTACGACGGCGGGGTCCCCGACTGTGAGTTATGACTTCCACCTCATCTGTGACCAGGACCCAAGGCTGGGGCTCTTTGACAGCGCGTCAGAACAGTTCGAGAACAAATTCAGGCTGATTCCCGTTGAGGCTTCGAAGAACCTCACCCTGGGTTTCAACGGCGAGGACCTCGCCTTCATAGCCGCTCCACAAAAGGTTCCGAACTCCGAAGCCCAGAGGATCTTCGGCGAGCAGGTGGCCACCCAACTTCAGGGAGAGGCATGGGTATCGGAGGTCAATTGCCCGCACGAGAAGGACATCGCCGAAGCCGTGCGCGCATTCCTGACAATCACAGTGACTGGCACCAAGGGAGTGCTGATCGACCCGCAAGCGAATGAGGTCATGAACGCCGGCTGGGGCGCATGACTGCGGCGCCCCTGGTCCTGGTACCAAGCCCCGCCATCCGGCCCTGGTTGAGCCGCACGCTGCTCAGAGGATTGCGCGAAGCGACCATCAATGCGCCCCGTCAAGGTATCGTCGCGCTGCAGACCGCCCCTGAGGCGGCACTCAGCTATCCACTGCTGGCCTACCTGAAAGCAGCCGGAATCCCCTGGGTCACGGCGAGCCCCGGCGGCGGGATGGAGAACGCCCTCACCGCGGCCGATGAGGGCCGTGCGCCCTCCACACAAGCTGCCACCAGAATCTATGGCAGCGTGCTCCACGCTGCCACCGAAGAACTGGTGATCGGCTCCTTCACCGCCAGCATGCTCCTCGCCAGCTCGGGAAGCGCTCCGACGCACATGGGGTCGACAGAGCCGCTCGAAAATCCCTGGGATTCCGTTGCCGTGACTGCATGGCTTCGGCAGCATATGCCGCTGGGAACCCTGCTGCTGTCCGGGCCGCACTTCGCCGGTGCGATCACTGCCCACCGCACGGATGCCGGCGTCATCGAATCCTTTGACGTGCTGCTCTCGGCCGAGCCTTCGGCGAACCCCGGGCCGCCAGGGGTTCTCCTCTCGAATGCCGCCAGACGGGCAGAAGTGGAGGGCGCTGCGATAGAGGCGAACGTCCAGGAATTCGGCGTGGATCTGCATTTCGGCGTCGATGGCCTCGCGGTACCAGCTGGGAGAGATGCCTTCCGGGTCCCGCAGATGATGGTGCTTGGCCCTGCACTTCAGCGACGTATCCACCCCGAACATTTGTCCGTGCCAGAAGTCAACAGCAAGGTCATCGGCACCGCCCCCTTCCAGCACCTGGCGATCCGCTACCCCGAGAGTGCGGTCTGGGACGGCGGACGGACACGGGACCTCCAACAGCGGATGCTCAGCGAGCTGGCCCGAACAGAAGGGCTGTAAGTGTCTTAGACGTAGCCGTCCACGATGGCGGCCGCAATTTCCTTGTAAGCCCGCCGGGTAGCTGCGGAGATCTTGTCGAGGGAAATGCGGTCCCCGTCAGCGACGCCACGGTCGTGCGGGACGGTTATCAGCTGACGGCAATAGCCGGCCAGGTGTTCTTCGATCGCCCGCTTATTGACGCGGCTGGAAACCTGGTCCTTGTCCGTGACCACCACGATGGCGTTCCGGGCCAGACCTTCATAGCCGTGGGCGGCGAGCCACTGCAGCGTGTTGCGGGCGCGCTTGGCGCCGCTGACGGCGTAGCCAGAGGCGATCACCAGGTTGGTGGCCTGAGGCAGCACACCAGCCATTGCCGGGTGGGAAACGCCCGTACCGCAGTCGGTCAACGTCACCGAGTAGTACAGGGAGACCAACTGCTTGATCTGCAGGTATTCCCCAGGCGTAAGGGCGTCCGAAAGAGCCGGATCCTGTTCCCCCGCGATCAGGTGCAGCCGGTTGGCATGGTGCATGTAATCGGTCAGTTGTGTCAATGACTTGATCTGTCCGATGTCGCGGACAATGTCCGTCACGGTGCGGGGCTTGACTTTCTGATAGAGCATTTCGCCCAGGGCCCGCTCCGCGAGGTCGCCGCTGTCCGGGTTCGCATCGATAGCGCAGGGGTGATCACCCCGGTACTCGGCCAGAATCATGCCCACGCCCACCGTGGTGGACGTCTTACCGATCCCGCCCTTCAGGCTCAGAATGGCGGTATTGAAACTTCCGGACAAGGGCCGGGCAATCCGACGCTCCAGTTCCGCTTCGTCCTGATCCTTGGCACTGGGGCCGAGATTGACCAGGCCGCCGGTAGCCGAGTAGATGGCGCCGCGGAAACCGGACGCAGGCCGGGGACGGTCCGGGCGCACGAATTGAGTCTCGGCAACCGGAGTTCCATACGGGGTATCCAATACAGGAACACTACCAGTCGGAAACGAATCGCGGGCCGGAGCCGATGGCGTGGCCGCGCTTGCTGTCGGAGCAACTGTTTGCGGGGAAAGATCCTGGCTTGAACCTTCACTCGGAGGCGGCGAATCGGGAGCTACCGGTTCGGCGCGGCCATCCGGGTGGACCTGAAACAGGCCCTGTTGACCGTTGGTGTGGTCGGTAGCCTCCGCAACAACCGGAGCGCCGGAGGTCTGCGCGAAGTCCGCCAACACCGCAATCGCCGCGGAGTAGGGGTCCACGCCAGGAGGAGCGGAGATCGCTTCACCCCCGACAGTCAGCCTGCCGTCGGCGAAGACTTCAACCCGAGTGGCCCCCAGTTCCATTACTGCTCCTCAACATCAACACACCCCAAGTGGCGCCTCCTAGTGATCCTAGTCGTCGCAACACATGGCGGTCATGTCATGAAGACTTTCAGGCGGTTCCAGCAGCGATCACACCGGCTACAAAAAGGGCCGCACGCTCAGCGTGCGGCCCTTTGTTTCGTGCAAGTAGAAGAAGCGAAGAACTAGAAGTCCCAGTCCTCGTCCTCGGTGTTGACAGCCTTGCCGATGACGTAGGACGAACCCGACCCCGAGAAGAAGTCGTGGTTCTCGTCGGCGTTCGGCGACAGGGCCGAGAGGATGGCCGGGTTCACGTCCGTGACGGAAGCCGGGAACATGGCCTCGTAGCCCAGGTTCATCAGCGCCTTGTTGGCGTTGTAGTGCAGGAACTTCTTGACGTCCTCGGCCAGGCCGACGCCGTCGTAGAGGTCGTGCGTGTACTGGACCTCGTTTTCGTACAGTTCGAAAAGCAGCTCGAACGTGTAGTCCTTGATTTCCTGCCGGCGTGCCTCGGAAACCTTCTCCAGGCCCTTCTGGAACTTGTAGCCGATGTAGTAGCCGTGCACGGCCTCGTCGCGGATGATCAGGCGGATCAGGTCTGCCGTGTTCGTCAGCTTGGCGCGCGAGGACCAGTACATCGGCAGGTAGAAGCCGGAGTAGAACAGGAAGCTCTCGAGCAGCGTCGAGGCCACCTTGCGCTTCAGGGGGTCGTCGCCCTGGTAGTAGTCCATGACGATCTGCGCCTTCTTCTGAAGGTTCTCGTTCTCCGTGGACCAGCGGAAAGCGTCGTCGATCTCCTTGGTGGAGCACAGCGTGGAGAAGATCGAGGAGTAGCTCTTGGCGTGCACGGCCTCCATGAAGGCGATGTTGGTGTACACGGCCTCTTCATGCGGCGTGAGCGCGTCCGGGATCAGGCTGACGGCGCCGACGGTGCCCTGGATGGTGTCCAGCAGGGTCAGGCCGGTGAACACGCGCATGGTCAGCTGCTGTTCGGCCGGGGTCAGCGTGTTCCAGGACTGGACGTCGTTGGACAGCGGCACCTTCTCCGGCAGCCAGAAGTTGTTGACGAGGCGGTTCCAGACCTCCACGTCCTTGTCATCCTGGATGCGGTTCCAGTTGATGGCCTCGACGTGGCTCAGCAGCTTGACCTTTTCGGTCATGTCATCCCCTAAAAAGTTGGGTGGGTTCTTACTTAAAGCGTACGACGGCGGGCGGGCACCCGCCGTCGTACGGTCACGATTTACTTGAAGCTACAACGCGCAGCTGACGCAGCCCTCAACCTCAGTCCCCTCCAGCGCGAGCTGGCGGAGGCGGATGTAGTAGAGCGTCTTGATGCCCTTGCGCCAGGCGTAGATCTGCGCCTTGTTGATGTCACGCGTGGTGGCGGTGTCCTTGAAGAACAGCGTCAGCGACAGGCCCTGGTCCACGTGCTGGGTGGCAGCGGCGTAGGTGTCGATGATCTTCTCGTAGCCGATCTCGTACGCGTCCTGGTAGTACTCCAGGTTGTCGTTCGTCAGGTACGGCGCCGGGTAGTAGACGCGGCCGATCTTGCCTTCCTTGCGGATTTCAATCTTCGCCGCCACCGGGTGGATCGAGGAGGTGGAGTTGTTGATGTAGGAGATCGAGCCCGTCGGCGGAACGGCCTGCAGGTTCTGGTTGTAGATGCCGTGCTCCATGACGGAGGCCTTCAGCTCGCGCCAGTCATCCTGGGTGGGGATGTGGGTGCCGGCGAACAGCTCACGGACGCGCTCCGTCTCCGCGGCCCACTCCTGCTCCGTGTACTTGTCGAAGAACTCGCCGCTAGCGTACTTGGACTTCTCGAAGCCGCCGAACGTCTGGCCCGTCTCGATGGCGAGCCTGTTCGACGCACGCAGGGCGTGGAACAGCACGGTGTAGAAATAGATGTTGGTGAAGTCCAGGCCCTCTTCGGAACCGTAGTGGACCCGCTCACGGGCAAGGTACCCGTGAAGGTTCATCTGGCCAAGGCCGATGGCGTGCGACTGCAGGTTGCCCTCGGCCACGGACGGCACGGAGTTGATGTAGGACATGTCCGACACGGCGCTGAGGGCGCGGATGGCCGTCTCGATCGAAGCACCGAAGTCCGGGGAGTCCATGGTCTTGGCGATGTTCATGGACCCGAGGTTGCAGGAGATGTCCTTGCCGACCGTCTGGTAGGTGAGGTCCTCGTTGTAGAGGGACGGCGTGGAAACCTGCAGGATCTCCGAGCAGAGGTTGCTCATGGTGACCTTGCCGTCGATCGGGTTTTCCCGGTTTACGGTGTCCTCGAACATGATGTACGGGTAGCCGGACTCGAACTGGATCTCCGCGAGGGTCTGGAAGAACTCGCGGGCACTGATCTTGGTCTTTTTGATCCGGGAGTCGTCCACCATCTCGTAGTACTTCTCGGTGACCGAGACGTCGGAGAACGGAATGCCGTAGACGCGCTCGACGTCGTACGGCGAGAACAGGTACATGTCCTCGTTCTTCTTGGCCAGCTCAAACGTGATGTCCGGGATCACGACGCCGAGGGAGAGGGTCTTGATGCGGATCTTCTCGTCCGCGTTCTCCCGCTTGGTATCCAGGAAGCGGTAGATGTCCGGGTGGTGGGCGTGCAGGTACACGGCACCGGCGCCCTGCCGGGCACCGAGCTGGTTGGCGTAGGAGAAGCTGTCTTCGAGGAGCTTCATCACCGGGATAACGCCGGAGGACTGGTTTTCGATCTGCTTGATCGGGGCACCGTGCTCGCGGATGTTGGTCAGCGAAAGGGCAACACCGCCGCCGCGCTTGGAGAGCTGCAGCGCCGAGTTGATGCCGCGGGCAATCGACTCCATGTTGTCTTCGATGCGCAGCAGGAAGCAGGAGACGAGCTCGCCGCGCTGGGCCTTGCCGGCGTTGAGGAATGTGGGTGTGGCCGGCTGGAAACGGCCGTCGATGATCTCGTCCACGAGGCGGGCGGCAAGTTCCTCGTTGCCGCGGCCCAGGTGCAGGGCCACCATGCAGACGCGGTCCTCGTAGCGCTCCAGGAAACGCTTGCCGTCGAAGGTCTTCAGCGTGTACGAGGTGTAGAACTTGAAGGCGCCCAGGAAGGTCTCGAAGCGGAACTTCTTCTTGTACGCGCGGTTGAACAGGTCACGGATGAAGTTCATCGTGTACTGGTCGAGGGTTTCGCGCTCGTAGTACTGGTTCTTCACCAGGTAATCGAGCTTTTCCTCGAGGTCGTGGAAGAAGACCGTGTTGTTGTTCACGTGCTGCAGGAAGTACTGGTGGGCTGCCTCGCGGTCCGCCTCGAACTGGATCTCGCCGTTCGGGCCGTACAGGTTCAGCATCGCGTTCAGCTCGTGGTAGCCCAGGCCTTTGTAGGCAGCGGGGAGCGCCGGCTTCTCCTGCTTTTCAACAGCCGTGTCCATGGACGCGTCCTTTCCTTCGGGCCTGGTTACTTCTGTGTCTGCGACAGTCGTGTCCAAAACTCTTCCAATCCTTCTTGTACACGGGAGACGTCTTCCGGCGTACCCATGAGTTCGAACCTGTAAAGGTGGGGGACCTTGCACTTGGCGGCGATGATGTCGCCCGCCATGCAGTAGTTGTCCCCGAAATTCGTGTTTCCGGCCCCGATGACGCCCCGGAGCAGGCGCCGGTTGTCCGGGTTGTTCAGGAACCTGATGACCTGTTTGGGCACTGAACCCTCGCCGCCTGTCCCGCCGTAGGTGGGAACCACGAGCACGAACGGCTCACAGGCAGCGAGGGGTTCGTCCTTCGCGTGCAGCGGGATCCTGGCGGCCTCCGCACCAAGCTTCTCGATGAAGCGCCTGGTGTTCTCGGAGGCCGAGGAAAAGTAGATGAGGCGGCTGTGGGTCTGGTTCACGGGCGGTGTCTGGTTGACGGGCGTCGTGCTCGCAGCACGGGCTGCGGCCGGCGCATCGGCAAGTGCCGGCGCAGCCATGGGAGTCACCTCACCTACTTGGGAATTCTCTGCCGGAAACGGCGCGGGCGCAGCCTTAGGCCACGGAAGCGGAAGCGCTCAGCGCCAGCTCTTCGATCTTGTCCGGGCGGAAACCGGACCAGTGGTCCTGGTCCGTGACAACGACCGGAGCCTGCATGTAGCCGAGTGACTTCAGGCGCTCAAGGGCGTCCGCATCCTGCGAGATGTCAACGCTCTGGTAGGCGATGCCCTTCTTGTCCAGCGCACGGTAGGTGGCGTTGCACTGTACGCAGGCCGGCTTGGTGTAAACCGTAACTGTCATGATTCCTGTCCCCTTTGTTGAAGTCACTGCTGCTGCACTCTTCTGAGACCTTGCTCGTGTCTCTGTATCTAAATCTCTGGCATCGTTGCGGTGGACTCTGCCCGGACCTACTGTCCGGTACTGGCTGCGCCGGTCTCCCGCTCAATCTGTATGTCGATACTACATGTAGTGCGCGGCCCCGGATGGGACCCCAAGATGATGTATTACAAGTATGTCATTTAATGCACTTTTAATCCACAGGCAGGGACCCTCAAAATGTCCGGATTTCCGGCATTTTGGCGGACGGAATCCACACCCTGTGGAGTAGTTAGACACATTTAAACGCCAGCGTGTCGTGCCGAAGACGGCGTGTCGCGGCACCCCTGATGGCGCCGTTTGAGTGCTCCGGAACACAGCCGTGGGGGTCCCGCAGGATGCTTCGGGACCCCCACTGTGACTAAGCGAACGCAGAACCAGAGCTGGACTACAGCTGTGCCTCCCGGCGGTCCAGGACGATCTGCTGCACATCCAGGTAACCGGACTGGAAGCCGGCACGTGAATAGCACAGGTAGAACAGCCACATCCGCTGGAAGACCTCGTCGAACCCGAGCCCGCGCACTTCAGCCGCACGCTGCAGGAAACGCTCCTCCCACAGCCGCAGGGTAGCGGCGTAGTGGTCACCCATCCCCCGCCGCTCACGCACCCGGAGTGTGGTGTGCCGCTCCGTGACACTCTCGATCGCCCGCACCGACGGCAGGAACCCTCCCGGGAAGATGTACTTATGCACCCAGGTGTACGCGTTGCGCGTCGCCAGCATCCGCCCGTGCGGCATGGTGATCGCCTGGATGGCCACCTTGCCGCCCGGCGCCAGGACCCGGTCGATGGTCTGGAAGTAGACGGGCCAGTACTCGTACCCCACGGCTTCGATCATTTCCACGGACACGACGGCGTCATACTCGCCTTCCACGGCACGGTAGTCCTGCAGTCCCACAGTGACCTGGCCGGAGAAGCCCGCTTCCTCAATCCGCTGCTCCGCGAGCGCCTGCTGCTCGCTGGAGAGGGTGACCGTGTACACGGTGGCACCCCGGCCGGCTGCCCGCAGGGCCAGTTCGCCCCAGCCGGTGCCGATCTCAAGCAACCGGGTGCCCTCCCCCACGCCGGCCTTGTCCAGCAGCCTGTCGATCTTGACCTGCTGCGCTCCGGCAAGGGCATCCCAGCCCACCTCTGCCAGTTGGCCCGCTGACGCCGGGAACAGTGCCGACGAGTAGCTCATGGTGCTGTCCAGGAAGTTGGCGAACAGCTCGTTGCTGAGGTCGTAGTGGCGGGAGATGTTGCCGCGCGTATTCTGTTCGGTGTTCCGCTCCTGCCGGGGCGCGCGCGGCAGATACACGCTCCGGAGTTTCTGCAGCGGCTTGGGGATGAGCGTGTCCACCGAAGCCGCGAAGACCTCCAGGACGGCGGCGAGGTCTGAGGCTTCCCAGTCCCCGGCCATGAAGGACTCCCCCAGCCCGATCAGTCCGTTGTCCCCGATTCGGACCGCGAAATCCTCCGGACGCACCATGGTCATTACCGGAGCGCGGTCGCCGCCGGTGCCCAGCATCGTCCCGTCGGGGTATTCCACCCGGAGCGGCAGGCGACGGACCGCGGCCCGGAACAGCGAATCGGCGGCTTTGCCGGCCGCCTGCGCCTTGATCCCCGCAGGGGGGCGGGCGACGCCGGGCCACACCTGCGCGTCGATGGCCGCCGGCGCGGCCGGCACCCGGTGGGCCCCGCCCGGCGTGGTTCCCTGCCCTGTTGGCTCAGGGTGAGCGGGACTGGTGTATGACGGATCAGTGAGGGTCACGAGACGGCCTCCTGTGCTCGGTGGTCGGGACGGTTGGCGAGAGGCAAACCGCGCGCCCAGAGTTTGATTCCCTGCCAGCGGATCTGCAGCACAACGCGGAGCGGTGCGAGCGGGACCGCCGCTGCAGCAGCCAGGATGCTGCGGGGTGTGGCGGGCCGGCGGTCGCCGGTCATGGTGGCGGTAAAGGGCTTCCGTCCGGCGCGCTCCAGCACCACTGCCACGGCCAGTTTGTCCGCCGGTTCGGGCAGGCTCATCCGGTAACTGCCGTCCACCTCGTTGAAAGGCGAGACGAAGAATTCCTTGTCGGTGCGGGCCCGCCCGGCACTGTCCGGGTGCAGGAGGTAACAGTGCCGCTCACCGTACGTGTTGTGGACCTCGGCGATGACAGCGTGCAGGGCCCCGTCGGCGCCGTGGCACCAGAAGACGCTGATCGGATTGAAGACATGCCCCAGTACCCTGGCGTTGGCAAGCATGGTGACGGTTCCGCCGTCGTGCGCTTCGCCGTTCACGGCGAGGAAGCGGTCCACGTTCTCACGGATGCTTGCGGTGGGATCCCCCAGATGGTCCTTCGCGTGGAATCCGGCGAGCGGCCGCAGCCACCAGGTCAGCCTGGGCAGGTCGTCGAGGTCGACGTACCAGCTGTAGCTGCGGTAGGTGAACGCGTTCCTCAGCGGATCCTGCCGCACATGGCGGATCCGCGTCCTGTAAATGGCCGCGGTCATGGCACCAGCTCCGCGTCCTGCCCGGCCTCCGATACGGCGGCATCCGATGCAGCAGCATCCGGGGCGTCGGCATCAGGCGCCGCCGCGAACGGGTCCTCCCACTCGCGGCCCAGCTGGGCGGCCGCCCGCACCCCGGAGGCCGCGCCGTCCTCGTGGAATCCCCAGCCGTGGTAGGCACCCGCAAAGGCGAGACGGTGGTCGCCCAGCTCCCGCAGACGCCCCTGGGCGGCCACGGATTCGGGCGTGTACTGGGGGTGCTCGTACACGAGGTCCGCCAGCACGGTTTCCGGTTCGATCAGCTCCGACTCGCCGAGGCTCACGATGTAGCTGCCGCCGTCGTCGGGGTTGAGGCGCTGCAGCCGGGTGAGGTCGTAGCTGACCAGCACGTTGCCGGGGCGCGCGGCACACGAGGGCAGCCGGTAGTTCCAGGACGCGCGGGCGGCCCGGCGGCGCGGCAGCACCGCGGGATCACGGTGGAACTTGATGTGGTTGACCGAATACGGGATGTTCCCCAGTACCGTGACTTCCGCCGGCGCGGGCTCGGCCATCATGGCGAGCGCCTCGCGGGGGTGGGCGGCGATGACCGCAGCGTCGAAGTGTTCGGTTCCGGCCGCCGTCGTAATCTCCACTCCGGTTGGGCTGCGGCGCACGGCAAGGACGGGACTGGAGAGGCGGACCTCCTGGAGGCCTTGGACCACGCGATCAACGTAGCGCCGCGATCCCCCTTTCACCGTCTTCCACTGCGGCGAGCCTTTAACGCCGAGCATGCCGTGGTGTTCCAGGAAGGTGAACAGGTACCGGGCGGGATAGGCGAGGGCGGTGGTGGGGTCGCACGACCAGACCGCGCTGACCACGGGCGCCATGAAGTGCGCGGTGAAATAGCTGCTGAAGCGTTCCCGGTCGAGGAACTCACCCAGCGTTTCCTCCTGTCCTTTGCCGTCCGCCGGGCTGGCCAGCAGGGCCCGCGCCTTCCGCCAGAACCGCAGGATCTCGGCGAGCATCAGCAGGAAGCGGGGCCGGGCAAGGTTGGCCGGCCGGGCAAAGACACCCCGGGCGCCCATGGCCCCGGCGTACTCCAGGCCGCAGCCATCGCAGCGGATGCTCATGGTCATGTCCGAATCCTGCGTCTGCACACCCAGCTCGCCGAACAGCCGGATGAGGTTTGGGTAGGTCCGGTTGTTGTGCACAATGAAGCCGGTGTCCACCGCGAGGATCCCCGAGTCCTGCCGCACGTGGTGCGTGTGGGCATGTCCGCCGGGCCGGGAATCCGCCTCGAACAGGGTCACGTGATCCCGGCGGCTGAGGATATGCGCGGCCGTCAGGCCCGCCACCCCGCTTCCGACGACGGCGACCTGCCGTTTTTCGCCGCCACTCCGTGCTGGGTTCGGTGACAATCGTTGCTCCTCTGCTGAACAGTCGCCGCTGATGTGGGTCGTCACGGGCTATTCGGAGCAGTCCGGCGTGCCGGATGGGTTGTTTTGCATGCGCTTTTTCCGCCGGTGGGCCCCGGAGTAAGGTTGGCTGGTGGTCAACCCCGTGCATTTGAGGACGCTCCTTGAGGTCACGCGGCTGGGTTCCTTCGCGGCCGCCGCCAGCCGTCTTGGCTACACCGCCTCAGCCGTGTCCCAGCAGATGTCCGCCCTGGAGCGGGACACGGGCGTCCGCCTGTTCCAGCGCTCTGCACGGAGTGTGGTGCCCACCGATGCTGCAATAGTGATGGCGCGCCATGCGGCGAAGGTCCTCACCGACATCGAGGCGCTGATGGCCGCGGCCTCCAAGACGCAGGACTCTACGAGCCAGGAGCTCCGGCTGGGGATTTTCCCGAGCCTCGCCACTTACGTGCTGCCGCGCATTTTGCGGAGTCCCGCGTGGAAGGGCCTCGGCATCGACCTGAGGGTTTCGGTGGCCGAACCCGCGCAGACCATCCAGGGGCTGCGCACGGGCGGCGACGTCGATGTGGCCCTCGTCTACCAGGTGGGTCAGTCCGGCCTGGCCTGGCCCCACACGATCAACCGGCAATGGATCGGCGACGACAACTTCCGGGTGGTCCTTCCCTCCGGGTGGGGATTCCGCACCGATGCGAAGGTGGCGGCGGACCACCTGTCGGACATGCCGTGGATCATGCACCACCCGGGAACCAGCGACGCCACCGTCATTGAGCGGCTCTTCGCGGGCTGCAATCTCCACCCCCGCGTGGTGGCCTACAGCGACGACTTCCATGCCAGCCTCGAGATGGCCGCCGCCGGCCTGGGGGCAGCCCTGGTTCCGGAGCTTGCACTGCTCCATCGGCCGGCCGGCGTCGTGGTGCTGGACGTCCCGGAAATCCGGCTGGCCCGCAACGTCTTCGCACTGCTGATCAACGACAAGAAGACCGCCAGGGTGCAGCTGTTCGTGGACCTGCTGGCGGAAACACTGGGCGGCCTGGGGTCCTCAGTTAAATGACCCCCGATGCTGGAATGCTCTGCTTTTCGGGTCTATGTTGAAGATATGACCACCAAGGTAGCGAGCCAGCACTTCGGAGTAATCGAGCTGAACCACGGCAGGGACCATAACATTGCCGCGGAGCACGAGCTGGCCGGCCAACGCCTTGAGCTGGATCTCAACATCAACGCCCACGACCACTTCGACGAAGCGGCCATGCACAAGGTGGACTACCGCCTCCGCTACCTCCCCGAACTCGTGGATGAAGTACGGGAAATGATTGCCGAGGAGCTTGAGCAGGAGGGCACCAGCCCGCAGGAATACCTCCGCTTCCACTGCAACGCCATCAAGGACGAGCACCTGCAGAAGGTCTTCGGCGTGCAGGACAAGAGCCAGCTCACCAATGCCGTGTTCCTGAAGGCACTGAAACTCGGCCACGTGGGAATCTACCCGGGCCAGCCCGAACGGTACTTCGTCATGGACTTCACCCTCGGCGAGCACTTCACCGACGAGGTCCTGGTGGCATCCGCGGACGAGGACGGCGTGGTCGACGACGAGATCGTCTGGGAATCCTGAGCACTGCTTAAAGAACGACGGCGCCCGTCACCTTTTGGTGACGGGCGCCGCTTCCGTTCGCTCGCTTTTTACTACTTAGCTTCCTGCAGCAGGCCGGCGCGCACCGTCTTGGTGGCCGCGACCAGGTTGCGCAGGGACGCTTCGGTCTCGGCGTAACCGCGGGTCTTCAGGCCGCAGTCCGGGTTGACCCAGAGCTGGCGGGACGGAACGTGCTTCACGGCAGTGCTCAGCAGTTCGGTGACTTCCTGTTCGCCCGGGACGCGCGGCGAGTGGATGTCGTAAACACCGGGACCGACGCCCCGGCCGAAGCCGTGGGACTCGAGGTCGTGGACGACCTCCATGCGGGAGCGGGCGGCTTCGATCGAGGTCACGTCGGCGTCCAGGCCGTCGATGGCGTCGATGATCACACCGAACTCGGAGTAGCACAGGTGGGTGTGGATCTGCGTGGCGTCAGCCGCGCCGGCGGTGGCCAGGCGGAAGGAGTTGACGGACCAGTCGAGGTAAGCCGGCTGGTCGGCCTTGCGCAGCGGAAGCAGTTCGCGCAGGGCCGGCTCGTCAACCTGGATGATCTGGATGCCGGCGGCTTCGAGGTCGGCGATTTCGTCGCGCAGCGCCAGGCCCACCTGGTTGGCGGTCTCGCCGAGCGGCTGGTCGTCGCGGACGAAGGACCAGGCCAGGATGGTGACCGGACCGGTCAGCATGCCCTTCATCGGCTTGTTGGTCAGCGACTGGGCGTACTTTGCCCATTCCACCGTGATGGGAGCGCTGCGGGTGACATCGCCCCAGAGGATGGACGGACGGGTGCAGCGCGAGCCGTAGGACTGGACCCAGCCGTGGACCGTGACGTCAAATCCTTCCAGGTTCTCCGCGAAGTACTGGACCATGTCGTTGCGCTCGGGCTCGCCGTGCACCAGGACGTCGTAGCCGAGCTCTTCCTGCAGCTCAACAACGCGCTTGATCTCGTCCTTCATGAGCTGCTCGTACTGCTCGTTGGTCAGGTCACCCTTGTTGTTGCGGGCGCGGGCCGAACGGATTTCCGAGGTCTGCGGGAAGGAGCCGATGGTGGTGGTGGGCAGCGGCGGCAGGTGCAGTGCTGCTTCCTGGGCGGCTTCGCGGACCGGGTACTCGGAGCGGTTGAAGTCGGCCGTAGTCAGCGCCTCGGTGCGGGCGCGGACGTCGGCGCGGCGGACACCTTCGGCTGCGGCACGGGAAGCGATGACGCGGGTGGCCTCGTCGATGGCCGGCTGCACGGCCGATGCGTCGGTCAGCAGGCCCGCCAGGGTGACAACTTCCACGGCCTTCTGGTCGGCGAATGCCAGCCAGCTGCGGAGCTGCTCGGACAGCTGGACTTCTTCCTCGACGTCGTGCGGGACGTGCTGGGTGGAGGTGGAGGTGCTGATGGCCAGCTTGGCGACGCTCTTCTGCAGCTCAGCGATCTTGTTGGCCGAGGCCTGCAGGTCATTGCGCCAGATGTTGTGGCCGTCCACGACACCGGCGACCAGGGTCTTGCTGCCCAGCGCAGCCAGTGCTGCGGCGGAGGGAACCTCGCCCTTGAAGACGTCAATGTGCAGGGCGTCAATGTTGGTGGCGGCGAGGGTGCCGAGCTGGCCGTTCAGTGCGCCGTACGGCGTGGAGACGAACAGCTGCGGGCGGCTGGCGGCAGCGGTGAGGACCCCGTAGGCACGGGCAACGGCGGCCTGGATCTCCTGCTCAGGGGTGTCCTGGTCCACAACCAGCGCGGGCTCGTCCAGCTGGACCCAGCTGGCGCCGGCAGCTGCCAGCTTCTCGAGCAGCGCGGTGTAGACCGGCAGGACGTCCTCGAGGCGGGACAGCGGGCTGAACCCGGCGGGGGCGTCGTCGGATGCTTTGCTCAGGAGCAGGAAGGTGACCGGTCCCACGATGTACGGGCGGGTCTGAACGCCATTGGCGAGGGCGTACTCGAACTCTTCAACGATGCGGTTGGAGGTCAGCGAGAAGTTGGTCTCCGGGCCGATCTCCGGCACGAGGTAGTGGTAGTTGGTGTCGAACCACTTAGTCATTTCCAGCGGCTGCTGTTCCTTGTTGCCGCGCGCCAGGGTGAAGTAGCCATCGATGTCCAGCTGTCCCTCGGCGTTGAGGAGGTTGCCGAAGCGGGCGGGAACGGCGCCGACGTGGGCGGCGGCGTCGAGCACCTGGTCGTAGAAGGAGAACGTGCCCGGAACCGCAGCGGCTTCGGTGAGGCCGAGGCCCTGCAGGCGCTTGGCGGTGCCCAGCTGGATTTCCTTGGCGGCGGCGTCGAGTGCGGCGGCGTCGATCTTGCCGGCCCAGTAGGCTTCAACGGCCTTCTTCAGCTCGCGGCGGCGGCCGATGCGGGGGTAGCCGAGGATGGATGCGGACGGGAACGGCGAGGCGTTTTGCACGGAAGTCTGTTCAGGCATGGGAATTCCTTAAAGTCGTGGAAAAGCTGTGAATGTCTTGGGGAGGAATGCGTTCAGCTGGCGAGCTGACGGCGGGCGAGCGCGTTGAGGCGGCTCGTGGAGCGTGCCGGCCGGGCAAGCGACAGCTTGTCCAGCACCTCCAGCGCGCTCTGGTGTTCGTTGAAGGTGTAGATGTGGAGTCCGGGCGCTCCGGCGTCCAGGGCTGCATTGGCCAGGTCCACTGTTGCGCTGACGCCGACGCGGAGCCGCTCGGCGTCGGTATCTGCCGCTGCCAGCCGGTCAATGAGTTCCGGTGCGGGTTCGACGCCGGTCAGCTCCCCGAGGCGCTTGAGCCGGCGCAGGCTCGTGAGCGGCATGACGCCGGGGATGATGGGAATGGTGACACCGGCCCTGCGTGCCCTGCTGACGAGGTCCGCGTACTGCTCCGTGCGGAAGAACACCTGGGTGATCGCGAAGTCGGCGCCCGACCGCTGCTTGGCGAGCAGCACCTCGACGTCATGGGCTTCGCTGGGCGATTCCGGGTGCCGTGTGGGGTAGGCGGCCACACCAACGGCCACCTTGCCGGCGCACAGCAGGGCCGAGCGCCGCTGTTCCACCCTGCGGATGAGCTCAATCAGGTCCTGGGCGTAACGCAGCGAACCGCTGACCGGTTTGGCGCTGTCCTTCGGCAGGTCGCCCCGGAGCGCGAGGATGCCGCGGACGCCTGCGTCGAGCAGTTCGCCAATGATTTCCGCGAGCTCCGTCGGCGTGTTGCCAACACACGTCAGGTGGGCAAGCGGGCGGAGGGTGGTCTCCAGCACCAGGCGGTTGATCAGTTCGACGGCGGTGTCCCGGTTGGATCCGCTGGCACCGTACGTGACCGACACGTAGTCGGGGTCAGTGGCTTCGATTTCCCGGATGGTGGTCCACAGGGTCTCGGCGGCAGCGGGCGAACGAGGCGGAAACAGCTCATAGGAGAGCGCCACCGGCGCGGTGTCGGAGAGATTTGGATGTGTTTCAATAAGGCTTGGCGGTGACATTTGCGTCCTTGGCTTTGGGCCATTGAAGGCTGCGCTGCCGTGGCGTAAAGCCGAAGCAGCTTGCGGTCAATGAATTGAGTTTGGGGAACACGGGACGGACTTCGGCAGGGCGCAGCCGCGACTGTTACGCCTGTAAAGAAGTCCACCGTGAGCAAATGTCAGGCCCACATGGGGGCACCCACACCCTCCTTGGCGGCCGGCAGGCGGCACATCCGCAGCGGAGGATCGCTGACACGTTACCTCGGTAACTTGTATAGAACTCTAGAAGGCGGCCGGGGACGCCTTCAAGTTGGCACCGAATTAAGACGCTGCTTTACGCCCGGTTGGATGCCTCGGTCAGAATTATCTTCGCTGAAAGGGTCTCTGGCGTTGATTGGCCGCCCGGAGCGGGCCCGCCTACCCCTTTTCAAACCGCGCAAATTAGTCCATTCTTTTGTCACGTCGTATCGGATTCGGCAAGGTCTCAGGTTGAGGAGGCTGGATGCTCCTTCTGGTTCTTCCTCGGTGAATCGTCCCGAGAGAACATATTCCGCGCCCATTGGAACCCTGCGTCGCACCGTCCTTGATTCGCCCGCCGGCAGGGCGCGGTTGGCCAGCCTTCTGTCGCGGCCGGGCACGGCACTGACGGCACGGTGGAGTTGCTGGAAGCCAGAAATCCCCACGGCGAAAGGCCATCGAGATGTTCCAGCTTCACAAACCACCGCTTTCCACATCACCGGCTTCCAAGTCATCGTCCGGCCCGGGCTCCGCCCTCGTGCTCCTGGTGGCGCTGGCCACCGTTACTTCCTGCGCCCCGCAGCAAAACAACGCACCGCAGGCAACCTCCGGTTCAGCCGTACCGACAGCGACGTCGGCACCGGCCACTGCGACCGGATCTGCGGCTTCGGGAACCGCCACCCCAGGTTCAACCGGGACAGCCGGCGCCGATGAACTCTGCGGCCCCGGCTCCGCGATCAACTTTGACATCTCCCAGTTCCAGTCTTCCCCCAATGTGGACAACAAGTGGTTCCCGCTCAAGCCTGGCATGCAGTACACCACCACGGGAGACGTCAAGAGTGCCGAGGGAGACGTCAAACGCACGGTGGTGCACTCGATCACGGGATTGACCAAGGTCATTGACGGCGTGAAGACCCAGGTCATGTGGGACCGGGACTACGCAGGCGATGAGCTGGTGGAATCCGAACTTGCGTTCTTCGCCCAGACCAACAGCGGCACTGTCTGGCTCTTTGGCGAATACCCCGAGGAATATGAAAACGGGAAGTTCACCGGCGCACCCTCCACCTTCATCCACAGCCTGGATGAAGCCCAGGCCGGCATCGCCATGCAGGCGGACCCGCAGACCAGCACGCCCAGCTACGTCCAGGCCCACGCCGCAAGCGTCGACTTCCTGGACTGCGGGCAGGTCTTCAAGCAAAACGACCATGTATGCGTCGCCACCGGCTGCTACGACGATGTGCTGGTGATTGACGAACGCAACCCGCTGGAACCGGCGGTGGGCCACCAGCGGAAGTTCTACTCCGCCGGGACGGGCCTGGTGAAGGTGACTGCCGTGGGCGGTAAGGATCAGGAGACGCTGGAGCTCGCCAAGATCGAACAGCTCACCGACGCCAAGCTGAAGGAAATCAACCAGGAGGCACTCAAGCTGGACAAGCATGCCTACCAGGTCAGCAAGAACGTCTACGCCAAGACGGACCCGGCCGAGGTTGCCACCGAAACCTCTGTGCCTGCCAGCAGCCCGGCTACTGACAAACCGACTGTTCAGCCCGGCTACTAGCCGACCGTCCGGATACGGGAAAGGGTGCCCGGCAGGTTGCCGGGCACCCTCCCCTTAGCCCATGATCCGGTCTATTCTGATGCCATGATCCAGCTACCAGCCAGCTACGAGGAATATCTCGTTGGCAAGGACCCGAGCTTCGTTGACATGGTCCGTCCGGTCCTCCTCCAGTCGGCAGCGGACAGGCTGCATGGCGTCCGGGTGCTCTTCGTACCCCGGGGACACCAGGCCCATCTCGACGATACGATCCCCTACGGCACGATCGTCGAGGACATCGACTGAGGCTTAGCGCTCAGGCAACAGATTCAGCCCTCCAGAAGCAGCCGCTGGGCCCGGGGCGCGAGGGTGTGCTCCAGGACCAGGCAGGCGGCGCCCACAGCTCCCACGTCCTCTCCCACGCCGGTGCCCACCACCTCGACGGCGTGGATGTTGCCGGTATCGCTGCTTTGCTGAATCAGGCCGGGAACCTTCTCCAGGTAGCGCGCGGACAACAGCGGCCAGAATGGGCCGCCAAACACCACCCGGTCCACGTCCAGGGTGTTGGCCACCGCCGATGCCGCCCGGGCCACGAGTTCGGCTGATTTGTCGATGATGGCAGCCGCTGCGCTGTTGCCGGCGTCGGCGGCCTCGCAAAGCAGGGCGAACCGCTCCTGCACGGCGGAGCCGCTGGCGGCGATACCGGGCCCATCCAGGATGCCTGCGGCCTGGGCCTGCGCGACCAAGACCTGGGGAATGCAGGTGGACTTGACGCAGCCGCGCAGCCCGCAGTCGCACGGTGCTCCGTCCGGGTCAACAATGATGTGGCCGATCTCGCCGGCGTTACCCGACGTGCCACGCACAACCTCGTCGTTTAGGACGATGCCGCAGCCGATGCCGGTGCCCATGTACATGAAAATAAAGCTGCCGGCCCCGGAGGCACCGCCGGCCCAGGTTTCGGCGACGGCAGCGCTGGTGACGTCCTTGTCCATCAGCACGGACAGGCCTGTGGCTTCGGCCAGCGCATCCCGGAGCGGAACACTGTCCCAGCCGTCCAGGAGCGGAGGCTCCACCACCGTTCCGTTGTCATGGTCGATGGGGCCCGGCGCCGCGATGCCGAGGCCGGCGATCTTGGCCCGGTCCACACCCGAGGCCTCAATCAGTTTGTCGATTTCCTCGGCGATGGCGGGAATGACCGCCTCTGGGCGGGAGCTGTCCGGTGTTTTCACGCTTGAGTGCTGCACCACTGCGCCCAGCAGATCCAGCACGACGAACGTGGCAACGGCAGGGTCCAGGTGCACGCCCACCGCATACATGCCGGCTGGATTCAGGCGGAGGATGGTCCGCGGCTTGCCGGGCCCGCTGCCTTCCTTGCCCGCCTCCACGATGAGGTTCTGGTCCAGTAGCCGGCGGGAGATGTTCGAAATGGTCTGTGGGGACAGGCCAACTATCTGAGCCAGCTCCACACGGCTGAGGCCGCCGGTGGTACGGCGGATTGCATCGAGAATGACGGTCAGGTTGAAGTCGCCCATCCGGGGCAGGTTGGTTCCGCGCCTCGGCGAGGGCTGGCGGATCTCGGTCAAGGATTCCCCTAACATTTCTGTTGGCCACTCCCCCAATGTCTGAATCTCCCCAATGTCTGAATCGTACGTTACGCCCCGGGTAACGGGTACGCCCCACGCGCAGGGCGGGGCAGGGGCGTTCGACGGCGGCCCTCGGCGTTCACCAGGCAGCCCGCCGAACGCTGGCGGTCACCGTGAATTTGGGGTTCCGGCCCCGCACCGTGGTGGGGCCGACCAGACGCTCCAGGGCAGGCAGATAGCGCAGATGGCTGTTGAATACCGTCCAGAGCTGGCCTCCCGGGGCAAGCACGCGGCCGGCTGCTTCGAACAGCTTCAGCCCAGCGCCGGCGTGGACGCTGGAGCCAAGGTGGAACGGCGGGTTCAGGAGGATCAGGTCCGCGTTTCCGGCCGGAAGTGTGCTCATCGCATCATCCTGGACAGCGGTGATGCTGCCGGCCAGGCCGTTTGCCCGCGCGGTTGCCTTTGTTGAGGCCACCGCGGCCGCGGACCGGTCCGTGGCCAGAACTTCGGCTTCGGGGTGCCGGCGGGCATACATTGCTGCCAGGATCCCGGTGCCGCAGCCCAGGTCCACGGCCCTGGCGGCGTCCGGGATCTCCGGCAGGAAGGTCAGCAGGAAGCGCGTCCCGATGTCCAGCCGGGTGCCCGCAAAAACCGCCCCGTGCGCGCAGATGTCGAGATCGAGTTCAGCGTTGTGTTCCGTCACGGGGAATGGCGGATTACCTTCCGGACGCACCGGGCCGGAGGCGATGAGCAGGCGCGACTTTTGCCGGGCCAGCTGCGGCTGGACCGTGCCGAAGTACTTGCCCAGCACCGCATTCATGCCCACGGACATATGCTTCACCCGGCCGCCGGCAAGCAAAACAGCGCCGGCAGGCGCGTACCGGGCAACGGCGTCGGAAATCTCGTCGAGTTCGGCGAGCGTCCTGGGCAGCTGCAGCAGCACCAGGTCCGCGCCGGACAGGAGTTCTGCGCCGAGCGGCAACTGTGCAAAGCCTTCCGTAAGTCCCAGCGCCGCTGCGTTGTTGCGAAGGGCCCGCTCCCCCGTGACCAGGTCCTGGTGCACCCTTACCGCGGCGGGAACCTGACCGGCAGCGCCCGCGAGCAGCCCGAGCGCGAGTGCCCCGTAGTTGTCCCCGACGACGGCCACAGTGCTTTCCGGCGTCAGCAGGTCCGCGGCGGCGTCCAGAAGCAGGGAATCGGTGGCGTCCCATGCCTGGAGGTTGGCGGCCTCGACGTCAGGGTGCCTTCGAAGCGAGCCCAGGATTTGTCCAAGACCGTTTTCTGTCACGTGTTGCCGCCGCCTCTTCCTTGCTGGTTGCCCGGGCAGATCTCCGCCTGTTCAAATTTGCCTGTGCAAATCTACCGTGGATCGGGAACGGCCGCTGGTGCAGCCAGGAGTTTGAGGATTTCGGTCACCGCTGCCCGCCCGGCGCGGTTTGCGCCGATGGTGGACGACGACGGGCCGTAGCCCACCAGGTGCACCCGCGGTTCCGACGCCACCTGCGTTCCGTCCATGGCAATGCCGCCGCCGGGTCCCCGCAGGTGCAGCGGCGCGAGGTGCTCCAGCTCGGCCCGGAAGCCGGTGGCCCACAGGATCACATCCGCCGCCAGGAAGCCGCCGTCCGCCAGCCGGACACCGCCGGGCTCTATCGACGTGAACATCGGCCGGCGGTCCAGCACCCCGCGTGCGGCGGCCGCGCGGAGGGGTGGGGTCCAGATGAGCCCGGTGGCTGCCACGACGCTTTGCGGCGGCAGCCCCAGACGGACCCTGTCCTCCACCAGGGCGACGGCGTCGTGACCGGCCTGCCGGTCGAAGCCTTCCCGCCACACCGGCTCGCGGCGCGTGAACCAGCTCGTGGAGGTGACCTTGGAGATCTCGTCCAGCAGCCCGACGGCGGAAATGCCTCCGCCCACCACGATGACGTGCATCCCCCGGAACTCCTCGGCGGACACATAGTCGGCCACATGCAGCTGACGGCCCGCAAAGGTGAACTGGCCCGGATAAATCGGCCAGAACGGCCTGGTCCAGGTACCGGTGGCGTTGATGACCGCCCGGGCGGTCCAGCCGCCGTCGGACGTGGTGATCATTAGCCGCCCGGCCGGGTCTGTGTCCTCGCGTTCGACGGCGAGTACCTTGACGGGCCGCTCGACGGCCAGCCCGACCTGATGCTCGTACGCGGCGAAGTAGCGGCTCAGAAAAGCGGAACTCGGTTCCGACGGGTCGACGTCCGGCTGCGGTATCCCTGGAAGGTCGCTGATGCCGTTGACAGTGGCCATGAGCAGGCTCTTCCACCGGTGCCGCCAGGCTCCGCCCGGCCCGTCCTCGGCATCCAGCACCGCATAGGTCAGCCCCGTCCCGGCTGCCGCCACTGCATCTGCCGGCTGTTCCGCGGCCATGGCGGACGTGAAACCGCGGCGTGCCAGGTGGAACGCCGCGGAGAGGCCGGCCTGCCCTGCGCCAATGACGACGACGTCGGCATTGCGGACCGTTCCGCCGCTGAATATCCGCTCCACGTCTTCATCCTAGGCGCCGGCCCGGCCTCGCTGGCGCACGCCGTCTGCATACGAAGGGTCCTCCCTTATGCGGGAGGACCCTTGGCTGGTGGTCGATTTGTCAGTCTGCCCCGTCGTCGTGATCAGTCGTCGCTGCCGTGGCCGCCGCTGCCGCCGCTGTCGTCGCCGGGTTCAACGGCCTTGCGGTCTCCGCCCTTGTCGTCGCCCGCCTCAGGCGTTGTGCGCAGCCCGCCGTGGTCATCGCCGGGTTCGGCCACCCGTGGTGCCTGGTCTGAGCGCAGGCCCCCGTTGTCGTCACCGGGCTCAGGTGTGGTCCGGAGGCCGCCCTTGTCGTCACCCGGTTCCACGGAGAGGGAACCGCTGCCGGCGAAGTTCTCCGCAGGAGTTGCCGCGGATCCGCCCTTGTCGTCGCCGGGCTCGGCTGGCTTGGACGCTTTCTTGGCCGCCTTCTTGTCGTCGGCCTTTGTGTCATCGGTCGTCTTCGTGGTGGCCTGGGCAGAGCTGACGGCGGGGGCTGGTGTTGTGGTGGCAGAGTCGTCGGCTACGACGACGCTCGGGGCGTCGTCGTTGACAGCGGCGCCCGGGTTGTTGAGCGTCTGGTTGGTGGCGAAGGCGGCACCTCCGGTGAGGAAGATGCCGGCGACGGACAGTGCAAGGGCTGCTCTTGTTTTCATGGCTCCACACTAGGAACCCGCCGTCGAGGATAGGTGCAGTGGAAATCCAAGAGTTGTCCAAGATTGCCCTCCCGGTTCTCCTTGTAGGCAACGCCGTCCGGACTGCGGGCAGGTGCGCGCGTCCGCTGCAGGCCAGACAGGAGTGGCCGGTCAGGCAGAGGCGCCCCGGGCAGGAAGATGCGCAGGGGAAACCAGCGCACAGGAACGATGCCGGGGATCAGTCGTCGGCGCCGTGGCCGCCGCTGTCATCGCCGGGCTCGGGCGCCTTGCGCAGGCCGCCCTTGTCGTCCCCGGGCTCAAGGGGGGACACGCCGCCCTGCACGGGAGCGGGCTGGACCGTCACTGCTCCACCCGATCCGCCGCCAGGGCCGGATGACGACGGTGCCGCCGCGGTGCCGCCGGCAGTCCCGGGCACGGTGGCCGGGGCGGACTGTGCCGGACTCGGTTTCGCTGCATTTGAAGCCGCTGCACCGGATTTCGCGGAGCCCTGCTTTGCCGGGGTGGATTTCGACGGGGTGGACGTTTTCTGCGCACCGGCTGCCGTGCCAGTTGCCGGCGGCGCGGCCTTCTGCCCGGCCGTTCCGGCAGGAGCAGGCGGCACGGCACCATTCGGCAGGAGGACGATGTTGGCATTTCCAGTGCCGGTGGGCGAGACATTGAGCACCTGTGTATTGACGGCAAGCGCCGCCGAGCCCGCTGCGAGTATCCCTGCAACGGACAGCACCAGGGCCGCTCCCGTTTTCATGGCTCCACTCTAGAGGCAAAGCAGGAAAGAAGGGGCCCACGAATATCCAAGATTCGTCCAAGATTTGCGGCACCGGCACTGCTGGCCTTAACGAAAAACCGCCGGATCATGGTGTTTCCATGATCCGGCGGCCACTTGGTGGAGCTGAGGGGACTCGAACCCCTGACCCCCTGCATGCCATGCAGGTGCGCTACCAGCTGCGCCACAGCCCCAAACTGTTCCCTTCGGAATCTTTGTGTTTTCCCGAAGCAACCCGACCAGCGTAGTCCAGAATCCATCAGGATCCTAATCGGCAGCATGTGGCTTCGGTCACGTTCAATTCCTGGGCTAAAAACACCGGCACGAACCCCGGATCGGACGCGCGAAGCGGGCTCGTCACACTCGCCCCGGCACGGCCCGAAACGACGTTTCGTGGTTCTGACGGTAACTCCTGGCGAGCTTCCGGAAACCTGGTCATCGAGCGGGCCCGTGTCACGTCGCGTGCTCGACCAAGCGGAAGTTCAGGGAATGCCTGCACCCGACGGCACGGAGCCGACCTTCGGGTTCGCCGTGGAAAGCTACGGGACTGGCGGCGGCGTTGCGTACGTCATGGGGCTGGCCGATCCCCGCTCCCTGGAGGCGGGCGAAAACGTCGCGTCATGGTGCAACCGCCCAATACGCGCAGCTCAAGACGCTCCTGGTGAGCATGGCCTACACCTAAGTGGATAGGCGCATACAAATAAAAAACCGCTGGACCAAGGATGCATTCCTTGGTCCAGCGGTTTTCTTGGTGGAGCTGAGGGGACTCGAACCCCTGACCCCCTGCATGCCATGCAGGTGCGCTACCAGCTGCGCCACAGCCCCATATTCTTGCTGCTTCGGACCAAGGCCTGAACCCTTGCCATCCGTTCTTCTGTCCGGATCTCTCCGAAGCAACTCAAATATCTTAGAACAGCGTTTCCGAAAATTCCAAATCGGGCATATTCGGCCCCGCGGCTACTCCTGCTCGGCGGCTGCGGCGGCCTTTGCCGAGGCGTCATCTCCGAGCTGCAGGTCCACCACCGGGCAGTCCTTCCAGAGACGTTCCAGGGCATAGAAGACACGGTCCTCCTCATGCTGCACGTGGATGACGACGTCGGCGTAATCCAGCAGGACCCACCGGCCAGCCGAACGGCCTTCCCGGCGGACCGGGCGGAGATCCTGCTTGATGAGCTCCTCTTCGATGCCGTCGACGATGGCGTTGACCTGCCGTTCGCTGGGTGCTGAGGCAATGAGGAACACGTCCGCCAGCGCCAGTCGTTCGCTGACGTCAAGGGCGACGATGTTTTGGGCGATCTTGTCCGCCGCGGCCCTGGCTGCGTGCCGGGCTATGGTGACGGACGATTCGGATGCGGTCACGGGACTCCTTGTGGTGATGAAAAGCGTAGATGGTGGTACTGGATGAAATCAGCGTGAGAGGCCGCTGATGATCATGATGACGCCGGCGACAAGGGCGATGGCGCCCAGCGCCAGGACGCCAATCTGAATCAGCCTCAACCGGTTGGCACGGGCGAGCCCGGCCGTTGCGGCGTCCAGTGGCTCCAGCCCGTAGGCCGTTTTCGCGGACACCGGCGGCAGCGCAGTAACGTTCTCGCCGGACTCCTCGGTCCAGGCCGCGTTTTGACGGGCGCCGGCCTGCGGCGCAGCCGCCGAACGGGCCGCCGCTTCCGCGCGGGCTATGACCCGCGAGCGGCCGGTGGACGGACCGCCTGAACGGGAGGCTTTTGCTGACCGGTTGCCACGCGCCGGGACCCGCGGACCGGGGTTGGTCACCACGGGAACATGCGAGGTGGCCGGCCGCTTCATGACGGGACGGTCCACACCGGGCACCTGTTCGAATTCCAGGGGCGTCACCATGGCGAGGTTGCTGGCGGTGGACGGACCGTCTTGCCCGCCCTGCTGGGGCGTGGTCTTTTCGGCGAGCTTCTGTTTGGCCATGGCCCGCTTGTTAAGCACAGCGGCGCGCTCGGCCAGGGCAATCTGCTGGGCCAGGATTTCCGGATCCACGGCCTCCGGATCAGTTGCCGCGATGTGCTCCATCTTGGCGATCTGGTTCTTGGCCTGTTCGGCGAGGAGGGCACGCGCCTCAAGTGCCTGCTCCACCGTCATGCCTTCGGGCAGTTCGCCTCCGGCCTCAGCCGCGGGCCGCGCAGCCGGACCGCTGGAGGGCTGGCCTGCCGGCCTGGATCCGGCGGCGGGAGCGGATTTGCTGGCCGTACCGGACGAATTGTCGGACGCCGCGGCGGGCGATGACCCGGTGGAGGCCCCGCCGTCGGCCGTTGGCACCACAGGCATTGCCGACGTAACCGCCTGCTCTTTGAGCTGCATCAACCGCAGCTGGCGGCGCGTGGGCGGGCCGCCGCCGGAAAGCTGCTCTTCCTTTTCGGCCAGCTCCTTGATGGTCCGCAGGGCCGCCCTGTCGCGGGCACGGATTTGGGACGAGCGTTCGGCGGCTGAACCGGCCGGCGGCGAGTCGACGGGGCCAGGGGCGACCCGGCGCACGCGGCCTGTGGCGTCTTCCCGTGTTCCGTCTCCGCCGGCACGCGGCGAGCCGGTCTTCTCCGGGCCTGCGGAAGCTGACGCGCCCGGGCCCGTGGTGGCTGGACGCTTCGAGGCAGGCGGTTTTGAGGCAGGGGCTGTCTCGCCGGCACCCGGAGGGGCGGCGTTCCGGTTCTCGGCCAGGGCTTCATCCCGGGCCTTGCGCAGTTCTCGGCGGCTGCGGATCGGTGGCTGTTCCTGACTCATCTCAAACTCATTCAGTGCTGGCTGGATCGTTTGTCTCGGTAGTTTCGGAGCTGCTGTTCCCGGCCGGTGCGGCGTAGAGCCCGTATTTCGCGATGTACTGCACCACGCCGTCCGGCACCAGGTACCAGACAGGGTTGTGCGCGGCAACGCGGGCGCGGCAGTCAGTGGACGAGATCGCCATCGCGGGGACCTCGAGCAGGCTGACGTCCTTTCGGCCCATGCCATCGAGCTCATGGCCTGGCCGGGTGACCCCCACGAAGTGGGCCAGCGACCACAGCTCGTCGATGTCCTTCCACGACAGAATCTGCGCCAGTGCGTCAGCGCCGGTGATGAAGAACAGATCTGCGTCAGGCCGCTGCGTCCGCAGGTCGCGGAGGGTGTCGATGGTGTACGTGGGCCCGGGACGGTCCACATCAACCCGGCTGACGGTAAACCGCGGGTTCGACGCCGTGGCGATCACCGTCATCAAATAACGGTGCTCCGGTTCGCTAACCTTCTTGGTGGACTTCTGCCATGGCTGGCCCGTGGGCACGAAAACGACTTCGTCGAGGCCGAACTTGGCGGCCACTTCGCTCGCGGCCACAAGGTGGCCGTGATGGATGGGATCGAACGTCCCGCCCATCACGCCCAGCCGCAGCCGGCGCCGCGTATCCTTGTGGTGCAGTGCAGCGGAAATCTTAGTGGCCCTGGCCGTGGTCGTGCTTGTTGGGGTGCTGGCGGTGCGGGTCCGAGTGCTCGTCAACCGCGGTGTGGCGGTTGCCCAGGTTGGTGTAGGAGAGGGTGACGAACATCAGCACCACGAAGAGGGCGAACATCGAGAGACCGAAGACCCACGGCTCGGCCCACAGGGGCGCCCTTTCCTCGTGTTCGGCAACTGACGCGGCAATCTGCTGGAGCAGCATTTTCTCCCCTAGGAATAAAAGGATGACGACGGCGGAAATTCCCGCCGGTCTGGACTTCTTTACTATGTTACCGCTATGTCAGGAGCGGACTTGGCCCTCGCCCTGGACAATCCACTTCGTGGTTGTCAGCTCGGTCAGGCCCATCGGGCCACGGGCGTGAAGCTTCTGCGTGGAGATGCCGACCTCGGCACCCAGGCCCAGCTCGCCGCCGTCGGTAAACCGCGTGGACGCGTTCACGATCACCGCGGCGGAATCGATTTCCGCGATGAAGCGCTCGGCGTTTCGCAGGTCGTTCGTCAGGATGGCTTCGGTGTGCCCCGTCGACCAGGTGCGGATGTGCTTCACGGCGTCGTCCAGGCTGTCCACCATGGCCACGGCCAGGTCCAGGTCCATGTACTCGGTGGCCCAGTCCTCTTCCGTGGCCGGCAGGGAATCCACCGATGCGGGGAGCGCTGCCCGGACGCGGTCATCGGCGTGCAGCCGGACACCCGCTTTGGTCAGCGCGGCGGCCACCGCGGGCAGAACCGTGGAGCCGGAGTGCACGAGGAGCGTCTCCACCGTGTTGCAGACGCTGGGGCGCTGCGTCTTGGCGTTCAGGAGAATCTCCACTGCCATGTCTTCGCTGGCTGATTCGTCGATAAAAATGTGGACGTTCCCCTCCCCGGTCTCGATGACCGGAACGGAGGAGTTGTTGACGACGGTCTGGATGAGTTCACGGCCGCCGCGCGGGATCAGTACGTCGACGCGACCGCGGGCACGCATGAGCACGCTGGCGCCCTCGCGGCCGAACTGGTCCACGGTCTGCACGGCGTCCGCCGGCAGGCCCACGGACTCCAGGGCATCGCGCAGCACACGGATGAGGGCCTCGTTGGTGAAGGCGGCCGCGGAACCGCCGCGCAGGATCACGGCGTTGCCGCTCTTGAGTGCCAGGCCGGCGATGTCCACGGTCACGTTGGGACGCGCCTCGTAAATGGCTGCCACCACGCCCATGGGAACGTTGACCTGGCGCAGGCGCAGGCCGTTGGGCAGGGTCTGGCCGCGCACCACGTTGCCCACGGGATCGGGCAGCCCGGCCAGGTTCTCCAGGGCGTCGGCGAGGGCGGCGATGCGGGTGTCGGTGAGCGTCAGCCGGTCCAGGAGGGCCGCGGACGTGCCGTTGGCGCGGCCCGCCTCCACGTCCTTGGCGTTCGCGGCCAGGATCTGCTGCTTGTTCGCGAGCAGGGCGCTGCCGATGGCGCGCAGGGCCTTGTCCTTCCAGGCCCGGTTGGCACGGCCCATGCTGCGGGCGGCCTGGCGGGAACGGTCGGCAATTGCGTGGACGGCAGATTCGACCTCTGCAGGCGTGGGCTGGCTGTCTGCCGGCAGGGTGGGGACCTTCGTAGCGTCGTTGGATGTCTCAGCTGCTTGGTTCATCAGTGCCTCAGTCATCATTCAAGTCTAGGCGAGTCCGGCGCCTAGACCAGAACCAGGTCGTCAACGTGAACAACTTCACGGTCGAACCCGCGGCCCAGGGCCTCGCCGAGCTCCACGGTGGACCGTCCGAGCATCTGCGGGAGTTCGGCTGCGGAGTAGTTCACGAGTCCGCGGGCGATGACGGTGCCGTCCGGCGAAACCATTTCGACGGCGTCGCCGCTCTCGAAGTTGCCTTCAACGGAGGTGATGCCTGCAGGCAGCAGCGAGGTGTGGTTGTCCCGCACGGCCCGCACGGCGCCGGCGTCCAGGAACAGCCTGCCCTGCACGTGGGCCAAATGCGCGAGCCACATCATCCGGACGGACTTGCGTGCGCCGTTGACAGTAAACCAGGTCCCAACGTCATCGCCGGCCAGCGCCGCGGCGGCGTTCGAGGTGGACGTGACGAGCGCCGGGATGCCCGAATCAGCAGCCATGAGGGCCGCTTCCACCTTGGTCTGCATGCCACCGGTCCCCACGCCGGCTTTGCCGGTCTTGCCGATGGAGACGCCGTCGAGGTCCTCCGGACCGTCCACTTGGGGAATCCGCTTGGCGCCCTGGGCGGGCGGGCCGTCATACAGGGAGTCGACGTCGGACAGCAGCACCAGCGCATCGGCGCGCACGAGGTGCGCTACGAGAGCTGACAGGCGGTCGTTGTCACCGAAACGGATCTTGTGGGTGGCCACCGTATCGTTCTCGTTGACAACGGGAACGACGCCGAGATTCAGCAGCCGGTTGAGGGCACGGAATGCGTTTTGATGGTGGCTGCGCCGCATGAGGTCATCGGCGGTGAGGAGCACCTGGCTGACAGTGACACCGTGGGCGGCGAAGGCGTGGGTGTAACGGGCCATCAGCAGACCCTGCCCCACACTGGCCGCGGCCTGCTGCGTGGCGAGGTCGCGGGGGCGCTTGGCCAGGCCCAGCGGTGCCAGGCCGGCCGAGATGGCTCCCGAGGAGACGAGGATGATCTCGGTTCCCGCGTTGCACTTGGCGGCCAGCACGTCCGAAAGCTCGGTGAGCGCCTCCTCCGATATTCCGCCCTTGATGCTGGTAAGGGACGACGATCCTACTTTGACCACAATCCGGCGTGCCCTGGCGAGCATGCTGCGGTCGTCGGTCCTGGGTTCCTCGATGACAATTGCGGAAGAATCGGTCACGTGTGCGGGTTCACTCCTCATGTTCGGTGTTCAGCCCGCTCTCCTTGAGGGGCTGGGCAGCCCGGCGGGCGCTGACGGACTCGGTCCAGATGCCGGCTTTGCGTTCGGCTTCCAGCTCTGCCCGTGCCGCCGCCTTCGCCTCGCGCCGTTCGATCTGTTCCTCGCGCTTCTGGCTGCGGGTGGGACGGTCACCGATGTCAGCGAACCGGACGTCCGTGCCGCGCGGCGAGGCGAGCAGCTCGGCGCCTGCCATCATGGTGGGCTCCCAGTCGAACACCACGCCGTCGTCCTCGCCGATCACCACGGTGTCGCCGGGCTTGGCGCCCTGCTTGAACAGCTCGGTTTCGACGCCGAGCCTGGCCAGGCGGTCAGCGAGGTAACCAATGGCTTCCTCGTTGGTAAAGTCCGTCTGCTTGACCCAGCGCACGGGCTTCTCGCCCAGGACGCGGAACAGCGGCTCCAGGTTCTTTTCCTCGCGGCGGATCCGGAAGCCGGTCTCGTTGACGGCGCGGGGCCGCAGTACCGGGGCATGTACCTTCGGTGGTGCGGCTTCCACGGTGTCACGGGCGGCCTTGACGATCTCTGCCATGGCGAAGCCGAGCTGGCGAAGGCCTTCATGGCTCGTGGCTGAAATTTCGAATACACGGTAGCCGCGGGACTCCAGCTCCGGCCGGACGAACTCGGCCATGTCCTTGCCGTCCGGCAGGTCCACCTTGTTGAGTGCCACGAGCCGGGGGCGGTGGTTGAGCGGGACAACTTCGCCGTTCGTGCCGGCGTAGCTCGAGTCCACCGCATATTTTTCGAGTTCGGTTTCGATAATTGCGAGGTCGGAGAGCGGATCTCGGTCAGATTCCAGCGTACCGCAGTCCAAAACGTGCACCAAAGCCGCGCAGCGCTCGACGTGGCGGAGGAAGTTGTGGCCCAGGCCCTTGCCTTCGCTTGCGCCCTCGATGAGTCCCGGAACGTCGGCAATGGTGAAACGGACGTCGCCGGCCTGGACCACGCCCAGGTTGGGGATGAGGGTGGTGAAGGGGTAATCGGCGATCTTCGGACGGGCGGCGGACATGGCCGCGATCAGGCTGGACTTGCCGGCGGAGGGGAAACCCACCAGGGCAATGTCCGCGATCGACTTCAGCTCCAGGACGATGTCACTGGCGTCACCCTCGATGCCGAGCAGCGCGAAACCTGGCGCCCGGCGCTTCTGCGAGGACAGCGCGGCGTTGCCCAGGCCGCCTTGGCCGCCGGAGGCCGCGATGAACTCGGTGCCTTCGCCGACGAGGTCAGCCAGGACCTTTCCGTCTTTAGTCTTGACGACGGTGCCCTCGGGTACCGGGAGCACCAGGGTTTCGCCGTTCTTGCCGCCGCGCCAGTCGCCCATGCCGGGGCCGCCGTTCGTGGCGTGCCGGTGCGGGGCGTGGTGGTAGTCCAGCAGCGTGGTGGTCTGCGAATCAACGCGAAGGATGACGTCGCCCCCGTCGCCGCCGTTGCCGCCGTCGGGTCCGCCGAGCGGCTTGAACTTCTCACGGTGAACGGAGACACAGCCGTGGCCGCCGGTACCGCCGGATACGTGCAGTACTACCCGGTCTACAAAGCTCGCCACGTGAATCTCCTCTGTTGCTGAATCCGGCCGCCCTGGACGTCCAAATCGATTGTAATGCGGTTAAAAGAACAGTGGAGCGAGCCATCATGGCCCGCTCCACCGGTTCAGAACTTGTTGTTACTCTGCAGCTGCAGCAGCAACGATGTTGACGACCCGACGGCCGCGGCGTGTGCCGAATTCAACGGCACCTGCCTGCAGTGCGAACAGGGTGTCGTCGCCGCCACGGCCAACGCCCGCACCGGGGTGGAAGTGGGTGCCGCGCTGGCGGACGATGATCTCGCCAGCGGAAACTACCTGGCCGCCGAAGCGCTTGACGCCGAGGTACTGGGCGTTGGAGTCACGACCGTTGCGAGTGGAGCTCGCGCCTTTTTTGTGTGCCATTTGAAATGCCTGCCTTTAATTCTGGTGAAACTGCTGGGAGCCTGTTCAGTAACCGGTGGTTACTTGATGCCGGTGATCTTGACCTTGGTCAGTTCCTGGCGGTGACCCTGGCGCTTCTTGTAACCGGTCTTGTTCTTGAACTTCTGGATGACGATCTTCGGACCACGGAGGTCCTGGAGGATCTCAGCCGTAACAGTCACCTTGGCCAGGTCAGCAGCTGCGGACGTGACCTTGTCACCGTCTACCAGGAGCAGCGCGGGCAGCTCAATGGTGCTGCCAGCTCCACCGGCGACGCGGTTCAGGGTAACGAAGTCTCCAACAGAAACCTTCTCTTGGCGGCCGCCTGCGCGGACAATCGCGTACACCACTTGGGAACTCACTTCTCTCGACGTTTATTACTAAATTTGCGTGCGGAACCCGGGTCCGGAATTGGCCTGGTTCTCGCTGTGCCTCAACGCCGTGGATTTCCCGGGGGAACCCGTGAGCTATCCCAGGAACAAGTCCGACTGGACGTCCCGGGTCATAACCCAAGTGTTGGCGTAAGCACCGAAGATCCAGAATACGCTAATTCCGTCGTCGGCCGCAAATGAGGCTGGCACCGGCGGGTTGCCCGTGATAGGCGCCACAGAGGCCGCCGTTCCGGACATCCGGTGCCGTGCGCGACTATCCTACCCGTAGGAGGACCCGCTTTCGTTCAGCTGTGCCGGGTCGGCGCGTCGAAGAACTCCACTTCGAACCGGCATGACTGCCGGAAGGCGGTGATCATCGCGTTCCGCTCCCCCGCCGACGCGGCGCGGCCGGCGTCGTCGGCTATTTCTATGGCCCGCAGGGTGGCCGCAGCGAAGTCCTCATCGGCATATGTCCGCAGCCACTCGGCGTACGGATGCCCGGCATGCGCCCCGGCGGCCACGTACTCCGCTTGCAGCGTCTCCCCCACTTCGGCGTACAGCCAGAAGCAGGGCAGGACCGCGGCCACCAGCACGGCGTAGCTGCCGCCCGCCGAGGCCGCCAGGAGATGGTCGACATAGGCCTTCGTGACCGGTCCCAGCTCCGTCTGCACTGTGCGCGTGCTGAGCCAGTTGCGGTGCAGTTCCGATTCAACTTCCAGGCATTGCTGGGACGACCGTGCCCAGAACAGCTGCTCGGCCTCGGTCGGGGCCAGGGCGCTGGCCCGGGCGAGGACGCGGGAGTAGCCGTTGAGGTAGATGGCATCCTGGGCGAGGTAGTAGGCGAATTCCTTCTCTGCAAGAGTGCCCTCGGCAAGCCCGCGGATGAAGCCCAGGCCGTAGATGGCTTCCAGATCGGCCAAGGTCTCGCCACGCAGCTGTTCTGCGAACGCGCCCCTCCGTTCGGGCTGGGCCAGATGGTGGAAATGGTTGATCGGTCCGTTGCCGGCACCGACCTCCAGCAGCCCGGATGTGCGGAGCGCCCCGGCGAGCCATGGCTTAACTGCACGCAGTGACGCCTCCCAGTCACCCAGCCGTGCCTGCGCGGTGGCCATGGCCGACGAGAGTGAGCATCCGGTGCCGTGGCTGTTCCGCGTGGGGATCCGCTCGCCCGCAACCTCCACCACCTCCGCGGACAGAAGCCCGGCGGTGTTGACGAGGGCGTCAGGGCAGGTTGAGCCGTTCAGGTGCCCGCCCTTGACGAGCACCGTGGCACCTGTCTGGTCCGCGAGGCGCCTGCCCTGGTCGAGGGCGGCGGCCCAGTCCGCGGCTTCCGGTTCCCCGAGCAGCATGGCCAGTTCGGGAAGGTTGGGGGTGATCAGGTCCGCGAGCGGCAGCAGCTGCCGGAGGGCAGCCTCCGCGGACTCCTGCAAAAGCCGGTCACCGCTGGTGGCCACCATCACCGGGTCCAGAACCACGACGCCGGGCCGCACCTTTTCGAGCCAGCTGCGGACAGCGCCGATCACCTTGTCATCGCCCAGCATGCCGATCTTTACGGCGTCCACCCGGATGTCGTCGCTGACAGCGTCCAGCTGGGCTGAGAGGAATGAGGCCGGCGGAACGTGCACGCCGCTCACGCCGGTGGTGTTTTGGGCGGTCAGGGCGGTTATCGCCGCCATCCCGTAGCCGCCGTGGGCAGCGATGCTCTTCAGGTCGGCCTGGATGCCTGCGCCGCCGGACGGGTCCGAGCCTGCGATCGCAAGGACCCGGGGAACCATGCGGGAGGCCGGAACGACCGGTGCCGCGGTTTCCAGCAGTGAATTGGCGGCGGCCGCGGGTGCGGGCAGGAGCGATGCTGATGACAGTGCTGTTGACAAAGAAGACATCCCTTCGCCGGTGCTAACCGGACAGGTTCAACGGGTTTGGATCTCAGCCGGCCCGTGCGCGGCACCCCGTGTCAGTCCTCCAGCCTAGCCGGTCGTCCGGCACAAGGCACCGAATTTCGTGTTTGCGACAGACCGGCGGCCAGAAGGCAAGGAGCCGAAAAGTCCCGGAACACGAAAGGCCTGGTACACGAAAGGTCCGGCACCGCAACGGCGGCGCCGGACCTTCCTTGTGGACTCAGGGGTCAGTCATTCCGGACCCCGGCCGGCTCAGAGTTCGGAGGCGGGAACACCGACCCCCAGAATGATCGGCTCGCCGGCCGGCCGCGTAGCCGCCTTGGCCGCGTGCGAATCGCCCGCCTCGGGTGCCTTGGCCTCGTGCGAGTGCCCGGCGGCGGCTGCCGGAGCAACCTCGTGGTGCTCCACGGATGTTTCGTTGGCTGCACCCTGGGGGCGGCTGGCGCTGCGGTTGCGGCGCGGACGTCGCCCGCGGGACGGCACGGCGGAGCTTTCGGCAGGCTGGCTTTCCGGCTGCCGGGCCGGCGGCAGTTGAGTTGCCGGCTGTACCGGCGCTTCTTCCTTCTCGGCGGGGGCAACCGGGCTGCCGAGGTGCGCGAAGGCCTCCTCCAGGCGGTCCAGCGTCAGGGCCGGCGCTTCCTTGGCCGGCTCTTCGCTGTGATCCACAAACGGAAGAATCACTTTCTCGCCGCCGAACGTCAGGACGGCTCCGGGACGCCCGGAGACGCTCTCCGTTTCCGGGGCACGGTGCACCACAGGGCTTTCCGGCGCGGCGGCCGCAGGTGCGGCCGGGCGCGTGGCTTCCCCTGGCGCTGCGGCGCTGTGCGCTGCCTCCTCGTGCAGGTGTGCGGCGTGCGCGGCTGCTGCGATGTTGGCGAGGGCAGCGCGCGTCGCTTCTGCCTTCGCGTGGCGCTCGGCTTCCGACGGTTCGGGGTGGTGCAGCGCCGCGGGGACGGCCGGCGCAGACTCTGACGGCTGTCCGCCCTTGCCGCGGCGGCGTTTCCGCTCCGGCCGGGCGGGGGGCTGAACCTCCGCGCGGTGTACGTGGTGCTCTGCGGCCACGGTGTTGGCGCGGCGGTGCTCAACGGGCTCGTCATGGGTAACGACGCCCCGGCCCGCACACGCCTCGCACTGCTCGCCGAAGACTTCCAGGAGGCCGGTGCCCATGCGCTTGCGGGTCATCTGCACGAGCCCCAGCGAGGTGACCTCGGCAACCTGGTGCTTGGTCCGGTCGCGGCCGAGGCACTCCACCAGCCGGCGCAGGACCAGGTCGCGGTTGGACTCCAGCACCATGTCGATGAAGTCGATGACGATGATGCCGCCGATGTCGCGCAGCCGCAGCTGGCGGACAACTTCCTCGGCAGCCTCGAGGTTGTTCTTGGTGACGGTCTCTTCGAGGTTGCCGCCGCTGCCGGTGAACTTGCCGGTGTTAACGTCAACCACCGTCATGGCCTCGGTCCGGTCAATGACCAGGGAGCCGCCGGATGGCAGGAACACCTTGCGGTCCAGCGCCTTGTGGATCTGCTCGTCGATGCGCCAGGCCGAGAAGATGTCCTCGTCCTTGGTCCACTTTTCGAGCCGGCCCACCAGGTCCGGGGCAACGTAGGTGACGTACGCCTCGATGGTGTCCCAGGCTTCGTCGCCGGACACGATCAGCTTGGAGAAGTCCTCGTTGAAGACGTCGCGCACAACCTTGATGGTCAGGTCCGGTTCGCCGTAGAGCAGCTCGGGGGCGAGGACCTTGGTGGACTTGGCCTGGCTTTCAATCCCCTCCCACTGGGCGCGGAGGCGGTTGATGTCATGGGTCAGTTCCTCCTCGGAGGCGCCTTCGGCAGCGGTGCGGACAATGACGCCTGCGTCCTCTGGGAGTCGGTCCTTGAGGATCCGCTTCAGCCTGTTGCGTTCGACGTCGGGCAGCTTGCGGGAGATGCCCGTCATGGACCCGCCGGGGACGTACACGAGGTACCGGCCGGGCAGGGAGATCTGGCTGGTCAGCCGTGCACCCTTGTGGCCCACCGGGTCCTTGGTGACCTGGACCAGGACGGAATCGCCGGACTTCAGCGCGTTCTCGATCCGGCGCTGCTTGCCCTCGAGGGTGGCTGCATCCCAGTTGACCTCACCGGCGTACAGTACGGCGTTGCGCCCGCGTCCGATGTCGACGAAGGCGGCCTCCATGGACGGCAGAACGTTCTGCACCTTGCCCAGGTAGACGTTGCCGATCAGGGAATCCTGCTGTGTCTTGGAGACGAAATGCTCCGCCAGGACGCCGTCCTCCAGGACGCCGATCTGGATTCTGTCGTCGCGCTGGCGGACGATCATCTGGCGGTCCACGGATTCCCGGCGGGCCAGGAACTCGGCCTCGGTGATCACCGTGCGGCGGCGGCCGGTGTCCCGCGATTCGCGGCGGCGCTGCTTCTTGGCCTCCAGGCGGGTGGACCCCTTGACGCTGGTCACGCGGTTGCTCGCCGGCGCCTCGCTGATGGTCCGGGGGGCGCGGACGCGGGTGACCGTGTTGGGGGGATCGTCTTCTCCCCCGCCGGTCAGTTCCAGGTCCTGGTCGCCGCGGCGGCGGCGACGGCGGCGGCGGGAGGTCACGCCGTCTTCCGGCTGCGCTTCCTCGTCCTCGGCGGCTTCGTCGGAAACGTCTGTCCCCTCATCGCCGTCGGTGATCTCACGGTCGGAACGGCTGCGGCCACGGCGTCCGCGGCTGCGCCGGCGGCGACGGCCGCCCTCGTCCTCCAGCTCGTCCTCGCCCTCCTCGTCGGCCGCCTCTTCCTTGGCGGCGGCGGGGCGGATGACGGTGTTCAGGTCAGGTGCCTGGAAGATGATCGATGTAACGGAGGCGGGCTCCAGGAAAAGCGAGCCGACGGGCGACTGCCCGGCAGCCTCTTCTTCGGCTTCTTCCTCGACGGCGGCTTCCGGCGCAGCCACGGGTTCAGCGGCGGCCGCTTCTGCCGGTGCTGCCTGGCTTTCAGGGGTTGCCTGGTTTTCAGGGGCAACCTGGGTTTCAGGCGCTGCCTGGGCTGCCGCAGGGGTGCCTGCCGCGGGGGCCTCTGCGGACTCCGGTGATTCTGCCGGGCTTTCGGCCGGCTCCGAGGCTTTCGGCTTCGTTGCCCGGCGGCGGCGCACAGGCTTGGATTCGGCTACCGGCTCCCCTGCTGCAGCCTCGGCAGCCGGTGCTGTGGCGGCTGCCCCCGCACCAACTTCCTGAACAACAACTTCGGCCCCGGCGCCCTCGGCAAACGCGGGCAACGGCTCCTCGGCAACCTTCTTCCGGGCGCGGGTCCGGCGCACCGGGGCCTTCGCCGGGGCTTCTCCGGCGTCCGCGGCGGCAGCCTCGGGCGCAACGGCTTCAGCCGCAGCGCCGTCGGTCAAGGCTTCCGGCGTCGCAGTTTCAGGCGCTGCGGCTTCCGGCGCCCCGGACTCAGCGTCCGCTGCCTTAGCCTTCGGGGCAGCCTTCCGCCGGGTCCTGGTGGCCTTCTTGGGAGCCTCGGCGGCCTCGTCGGCGGCAGCCGGATCTTCGTTAACTGCTATGACCTGGTCATTATCCATATGTGGCGACACTCCTGCCCCTGACATGCCGCCACATTCGGCACCCATTGGGGCACATATTGTCAAAACCCGCAGGCATTGACAGAAGTCAATTGGATACCAGCAGGCTCGCACCGGCAGTGGGGTGCGGCAGGCCTGACAGGCCGGCGGGATTGTTACTGGAACCCGTTGTTTCTGACATCCACAACCAGGTGCCGTCCAATGGAACGCGGGAGGCTGGATCTTCTTTCCAAAGCCTGCACCACTGCTCATTGGCGGTCTTGGGAACAAGCCACCGGACTGGAGTTCGAATGTGGTTCGCGCTCCAGCCACGTTCATTCTCTCATATTGCTGTTCAAATACGCGGTAAATGTGTGACAACGCCGGTCAATGCGCCCGCGGCCTGCGGGTACAGGCTGCCGCAAGCTGGCGGCGATACAATCTGGGCAGGAGCACCCCCAGACAAAGGACGCCATCCCATGCCACGCATTTCGCCTTCCACGGGCACGGACTACGAACAGGACCACGGGGACGGTCCCGCGCCCGCGGCATCCGCCGGTGCCGCCGTACCGGCCATGACTCGCGACCGTCCGTTCGGCTGGCTGCTGGTCATCACCGGAGTCATCGGCTGGCTCGCGTCCGGAACCCTGGTGTTGGAGAAACTCGAGGTCCTCAAGGATCCCAAACACACCACCGTCTGCGACGTGAACCCCTGGATTTCCTGCGGCCAGGTCATGCAGACGTGGCAGAGTTCGGTGTTCGGCTTCCCCAACATGTTCATTGGCATCGTGGCCTTCGCCGTCACCATCACCGTGGGCATGGCCCTGCTGTCAGGTGCCCGGTTCGCCCGCTGGTACTGGCTCGGCCTGCAGGCCGGGATCACCCTCGGTTTCATCTTTGTGGTCTGGCTGTGGTCACAGGCTCTCTATTCGATCCATATCCTGTGCCCGTTCTGCATGATTGTCTGGGCGGCCATGATCCCGCTCTTCGTCTGGGTGACTGTCCGCAACGTCGTCCACGGGGCCATTCCCGCCCCGGCTGGCCTGGCCCGCATCGTGGGCGAGTCCGGCTGGATCGTCACGGCGCTGCTCTATGTGGCCGTGATCGCGACGATCTTCTTCGCCTTCATCCAGGTCTTCGTCGGCACCTCAGGCTTCTGACAGCGCAGGTTTCTGACAGCGCAGGTTTCTGACAGCGCAGGTTTCTGACAGCGAAGGTTTCAAACAGCGCGAACGTACAGTTGTGGCCCCTGACTCCGCGGAGTGAGGGGCCACAACAGGTCGGTGGCGCGCAGGGGGGGGGAGGGTTTGGGCTGGGAGCAGGTCGTGTTTTG